>QMKU01000337.1 GCA_003646525.1 Campylobacterota bacterium | reverse complement strand
GTTGCCAATGAGTTCGATCATGCGGTCAGAACGATCAGAGAGCTAATACGATCAAGACAACTTTTTCTACGAGCAATCATGCACGAACTCAAAACCCCTATCGGAAAGGGAAGATTGGTGAGTGAGATGATAGATGATGTGAAACAAAAAGAACGCTTGCACCGCATCTTTGTTCGACTCAATCTTCTGATCGATGAATTTGCCAAACTTGAGCAGATCACTTCCAAAAACTTCCACCTTCAGATACGACCTTATTCTTCTGCTCAATTATTGCAGGCAGGTATTGATCTACTGATGATTGACAATGCTGATGAGGTTATTACGCACAATATAGAAGAGGAAGAGATCATAAGTGCAGATATTGAGCTTTTTCCACTAGCACTCAAAAATCTGATCGATAATGCACTCAAATACAGCCCTGATCATCATGCCAATATTTTGGTCGAGAGAGGAGTCATAACTATATCTAACAAAGGTGAAAAGTTATTACGCCCAATAGAAACTTACTTTGCCCCTTTTCATACATCCAAAAATGGCTTAGGTCTAGGACTCTATATCGTGAAGAGTATTTTGGACATCCATCAGATGCAATTGCACTATGACTATCATGATGGGAAAAATCACTTTTTGATAGAATTGCCGTAGGAGCAAAAAAAGTAGAATGAAATAGATATTCTCTTTATTTCAATATGGTATAATCTTGCTAAAAAAGAGGATTTGTTATGTTGATAGCACCTAGTATTTTATCTGCTGACTTTGGACATCTTGCCAGAGATGTTCAAGCGATTTGCGAAGGGGGTTGTGATTTTGTCCATGTCGATGTGATGGATGGGCATTTCGTCCCCAATTTGACGATCGGACCAGTTGTCGTTGATGCTGTAGCAAAAGCAGCAACGAAACCATTAGATATTCATTTGATGGTGGAAAACAATAGCTTCTTTGTTGATCTTTTCGCCCCCCTGAAGCCAGAATACATCTCGTTTCATATCGAAGCAGAGAAGCATCCCCATCGCCTTATCCAAAAGATACGATCACTGGAGATTCGTCCTGCTATTGTCCTCAATCCTCATACACCGTCAGAAGCCATCGAATTCTTGATCGAAGATCTCGATATGGTACTGCTGATGAGTGTGAACCCCGGATTTGGCGGTCAAAAGTTCATCCCCTCTGTGCTCGAAAGAGCGGTGCGTCTCAAAGATATCATCGTAAAACGAAATCCCAAGTGTTTGATCCAGGTGGATGGTGGCGTGAGCGACAAAAATGTACATATGCTCGCAGAAGCTGGGGTAGATGTCGTCGTGGCAGGATCGTATGTCTATAAGCATCCAGAAGGTGTAGCCAAGGCAATTGCTTCTTTGAAAAAAGAGGGAAAGGCATAAGAGAAATATGAGAGTAAAAATCTGTGGCATTACCAACTTAAAAGATGCACTTCAAGCGATTGAGGCAGGTGCAGATGCATTGGGTTTTGTCTTTTATGAAAAGTCACCTCGTTATATTTCAGTAGAAGATGCCAAAGAAATTGTTGCAGTTTTGCCGCCTTTTGTGGAACGGGTCGGGTTGTTTGTCGAAGAGACGACTGAAGTCATCGATCAAATCTGTCTTGAGAGTGGAATGAGTTTGGCACAAATTCATTTTGATGTGGATAAGGATTTTTTACAAAAGCTACAGATCAAATCCTTGCCAGTTGTCAGAGCGGCTTGTCGTCAAGACATAGAGAAGTTCTCAGATTGTTATCGTTTGGTCGATGTTTTTTGTGAAGGATACGGCGGTAGTGGCAAGCGACTCAATCTGGAATGGTTTGAGGGATTGGATTGTTCACGAATCATTTTGGCAGGGGGCTTGACAGTAGAAAATATAAATGAACTTGCCCCTTATGGATTTTATGGTGTAGATGTCAGTTCAGGCACCGAGGCAGACAAAGGGGTCAAAGACCCTCTTAAAGTAAAGCAGTTTATCAAGCATGCAAAAAGTTTATGATGAGCTGACTAGGGCATTCCGCAAAAATGGAGGAGAGCTCTCTGCTAAACGATATAGCGATATTGTGATCCGACATACCACACTTTTTGAAGACCATAACACGATTTTTATTCTTTTGCAGGCTTCTGGTTATCCGATCAGTCAGTCTCGTGATGGAAGTTATCGATTGGAGACTTTTTTTACTCCTTATCGAGAACAGCGTTATTGTGTCATAGATATCGAAACAAATGGAAGTAAGCCAGGCACTTCACAAGTGATAGAGATCGGTGCAGTTATGATCAAAAATGGTGAAATTATTGATAGACTTGAAACCTTTGTCGAGTGTGCCTTCTTGCCAGAGTATATTACAAAGATTACAGGCATAGAACCCTCTGACCTGATCGATGCTCCAACGCGAAGAGAGGCACTGGTCTCGCTTCGGGAGTTTATGGAAGATGCTATTTTTGTCGCCCACAATGTAAACTTCGACTACGGTTTCCTCAATGCATCTTTCAACCGATTCGGCTTGGGAGACATTGGAAATCCAAAGCTCTGCACGATAGATTTGGCAAAAAGAACTTTTGAGAGTGAGCGATACGGACTTGCATATCTCAATGAATTTCTTGGTATCAAGACAGCGACACACCACAGAGCCTATAGCGATGCTCTCAGCGCGTTCAGAGTGATGGAGAGGGGTTTTGAGGGTCTCTCTGCGTATGTGAAGACGACAGATGATCTCTTGATGTTTTCTCTCTCTTCCAAGAGAGAGCGTAGGATAAGAAAGAGCGCGGAATAAAATATTTTTTTCTCATTACGACAGTCTCCGTCGTAATGCATATCTAATTCATTTGGTGCGTTAGCAAACGCCCCCTACAGGGCGTTAATATTTTATCGATAATTTTTATTTACAAAATATTGCGTAGGGGCAGACCTAGCCTGTCGAAAAATAGCCCATTTACTCTATATCTTATTTCCTATTTTTGGATTGTGCAGAATGGTAGGGGTCTGGTGATTTGTGATGCGTGAAGCGT
>QMKU01000336.1 GCA_003646525.1 Campylobacterota bacterium | reverse complement strand
TATATCTATTCCACCTTTTTTAGATATCTCTATCGCTTCGTTACCATCCTTCGCAAGCTCTGTACTGATGCCCAATACTTTGAGTAGCTCACCCATAAACTTCAAGTTTATCAGACTATCATCAGCAACTAGTGCGGTAAGATGCTTGGCTTTAATCTCTTCAATATTGTTCTCCGAATAGAGTTTCTTGCTCTCTATTACCTCATTTGGCATAGTCAACTCAACCAAGGCATCATATAGTTCGGTTGGTAAAATCGGTGGGTTTAAGCGTTTGACATTACCCTTAAAGATACATTCCCCCCGCATAAAGATATCACAGATGATGAGTACAGATTTTTTGGCATCCAAAAAATTCTGTACTTCCTTATCATGTTTGATTGCCTCTTCTTGATGTATAACGAGAAGATCGAAAGAGGCTTTTTGAGGATCGAAGAACTTTTCAACACCTGATATCTTTTCATACTCAGGGCAAAAGTGATCAAGATAACGGTCGACTATATATGATCTTTATGCTCTCCAAAATGGGAAGCAAGGGCTATCTTCTGATATGAGAGTTTCTTGAGATCAAATGCTGTATCGTATTTTGCCGTATTGCAAGGAATTACGAAAAAAAATCTACTCCCCTCCCCCTCCTCACTCTCCAATTTCAAGTTACCACCTAGCAAAACAACCAACTGCTGAGATATATTAAGTCCAAGTCCTGTACCACCATACTCTCTGGAGGTAGAAGTATTCTCCTGAGAATAAGCAGAAAAGATAGTTGATTGCCTATCTTTTGCGATACCAATGCCTGTATCTTTGACACTGACTATGAGTGCATCTCTTAAATTATCATAGAGTAGATCCAAAGTTATTTTTCCATTTTTAGGCGTAAACTTAAGAGCATTACTCAAAAGGTTATTGATGATCTGCTTGATACGATGATAATCAGAACTCATCTCTTTGGGGAGCATCGGGTCAAAGTAGGTATAGAAATTGACCTCTTGTTTTCTTGCTGTGTTGAAAAAAAGTTTGACAATATCTGAGAACTCTTTAAATGGAGAGAAAATTATTTTTTCTACATCCATTTTGCCACTGGCAACCTTGGAGAGATCCAATGCATCATTGATCAATGCCACCATCATGTCACCGCTTTTGAGTGCTGCTTCAATATAGACTTTGTCTACTGTACTTTGCTTATTTAGCAAGAGAAGCTCAAGATATCCTAGTACAGCATTCATCGGTGTTCTGACATCATGTATTATCGAAGAAAAATAGGTATGATCTCTCTTATTCTTTTGGATCAACTCCTCATAAGCAAACTCATAGTCCATCGACTCATTTTCACTACTCTCCCTCTCCTCTGTATCTGCACCCTTATCCTCAAACAATCTTCTCATCTGTATAGAAAATTTGATCATGTAGTCAAGGTCTTTTTGTGTATACTGGTTAATATTCCCTTTATTAATGATTGCACATATAATCGCAAGTACTCTCTTCTCTTCTCCTTTCTCAATGATAGGAACCAGAAGGAGATTCTTCACAGAAAGATCATTAAAATTATCAAACTTTGGATTATAGAGAAAACTTCTTGAGACATCATTGAGTATAAGCGGTTGCTTAGTCTTATAGGCTTTCAATATGGCGCTCTCTTCTTTTATATTCGCCTTGATCATAAACTTTTGGTCAAATGTACTCAGTACTATTTCATCCAAAGAAGACGATGATATCAATATTTTAACGCTATCAGCAGGGATGATCTCTCTTATCTCTTTTTTACAAAAGAGTATCACCTCTTCTAATTCATGCTCGCTAACGAACATTTCATAGGAAGATACGATTTGCTTATAATCTTTGTCACTTAATTCTTTTTTGATATTAACATCCATCATCGTATTATCGAACCTTCTTTACCAAACTATACTTTGATATATTTTATCCAAGGGGTTATTGCTTATCTCTTAAATAAATAAATCTTTACTATACTCTAAGGTATCAAGCTTTTTTTGATACACTTCACTAAAAGATCTTTATCAGGAGAAAAGATGAAACAAGAGAATTTTAATATAGGTTATTTTTTTATAGTGTCTGCTGCTATTGTTATCGTGCTTGCTGGTACGAAAATGGCATCCATGATTATTGTTCCTTTTTTACTGGCTCTTTTTATGACAGTTATCCTATCGCCCCTCTTTCTCTGGCTCAAAAAAATAGGTTTTGGAGAACTTTTCTCTTTAGTTATTATTATTTTGTTTCTATTTTTGGTGATAGGATTGATAATCATACTTGTGGGCAATTCAGTGCAAGATTTTAGCCAAAACATTCCTCTCTATGAGTTAAAACTACAAAATGATCTCAGTAATTTTTCTGATCTCATCGACAAATGGGGTCTCCATATCCCCAAAAAAGATTTTATTGATCTGTTTCAGACGGGAACACTGATGCGATATATCGCAAGCACTCTCAAGAGTCTGGGCTCACTATTGACCAACTCTTTTTTGATCATTCTGACTATTGCCTTTATGTTAATGGAAATCTCCCAATTTACAGCCAAGATAGAGCAAGCCAACTCCAATAGCTTGATACAACTTATAGAGATAAGTGATAAAATAAAACACTATATTCTACTCAAGGCAGTCACTTCCGCAGCTACGGGTATCGCTATAACCATTATTTTACAAATTTTAGGCATACACTACGCAATACTCTGGGGATTGATCGCTTTTATACTCAACTTTATTCCCAATATCGGATCGATCATTGCTGCCGTACCAGCCATCATGATGGCCATCATACAGTATGATTTTACGATGGCATTTTTTGTGATGATCGCTTATCTCATCGTCAATATTTTGATTGGGTCTGTCATCGAGCCACGCATATTGGGGAGAGGACTAGGGCTCTCTCCACTTGTTGTCCTGCTCTCGTTGATCTTCTGGGGATGGTTGCTAGGTCCTATAGGCATGATACTCTCCGTACCTCTGACGATCATGATCAAGATCGCACTCGACACCCAACCC
>QMKU01000335.1 GCA_003646525.1 Campylobacterota bacterium | reverse complement strand
TCTTTGATAAGCTCTTCATCTTTTGTACCTATGGCATTGATGAGCTGTATATGCTCTTTGCGTTCGGTATCTTTATTATTATTGACTATCCAAATGTAGGTAGAGATACCTGTATTGTAAAAGAGTTGGTCAGGTAGAGCTACAATGGCTTCGAGCCAATCATTCTCTATAATCCATTGGCGTATGTTACTCTCACCACTTCCTGCTTGACCAGTAAAGAGAGGCGAACCATTGAAGACAATCCCTATACGGCTCCCCTCATCACGCATCTTGAAAATCATATGTTGCAAAAAGAGCAGAGAACCATCGTTGATCCTAGGTACACCAGCACCAAAACGCCCTCCATAACCCAAGTTTTCCGCCTCTGCTTTGATGGTCTTAGAAGCCTTTTTCCAATCCACCCCAAAAGGAGGATTTGAGAGCATATAATCAAACTTCTCATCACGCAACCCATCAACCGTAAAGGTATTACCAAATTTAATGTTTGAGGGGTTGTCACCTTTGATAAGCATATCAGATTTACAGATAGCATAAGACTCAGGGTTTATCTCTTGACCAAAAAGCTCCAACTTAGCATCAGGATTGAGCTTTTTGAGGTGCTTCTCTCCCATAGAGAGCATCCCACCTGTACCACAAGCAGGGTCATACAAAGTACGCACGATTCCCTCTTGAAATATCTCCTCGTCACTACTAAAGAGTAGATTGACCATCAGCTCAATAACTTCTCTAGGGGTGAAGTGTTCCCCTGCTGTCTCATTACTCTGCTCGGCAAACTTACGGATAAGCTCTTCAAAGATATATCCCATATCTTCACTACTAACACCATCAAAATTTATCTCTGAAAATGACTTAACTATTTGAAAAAGTATATCTGATTGAGGGTCATCCATTCGGTCTATTTGGTCATCAAAGTTAAAGTACTCAATAATCTCTCGTGCATTGGCAGAAAATCCATTGATGTAGTTACGCAAATTCATAGCCACATTGTTGGGATCAGAAACTACCTTAACAAAGTCAAATTGACTACGGTTATGAAAGTTGTATCCTGCTACTTTGTTGAGTGTCAAGTCCTTGGCACTACCAGAGAGCTTCTCCACACGAGGTAAAAATGCCAAAACTTTCTCTTTGGTAGGTGCAAGAACAGCATCCAACCGACGAATTACAGTCAAGGGCAATATAACTTTCCCATAATCAGAACGCTTATAATCCCCACGCAGTAAATCCGCAATATCCCATATAAGCCCTGCTTTTTCTTTGAAGTTTGTCATTTGCTTTCCCTCTTGTTTGCTTTTGATATTTTAGCGTAATAGTGATAATGTACATACAATAAAAAAAGTATGCACTACTCTTCTTTCAACAACCTTTGAAATAATATATTTTCTAAGTTTCTGTTTACATTAGCGACCAACAAGATGTGAGGCAAAAGAAGTAAAAGTGGTTAGAATAAAAGATAACAAGGAGTTAGCGTAAAACCATAGCTACCTATTATCTCAAAAATACTTGGTAATCAACCAAGTATCAAAAGAGTACAATGCCTGTTGCACCATTTAGTTTATTATAGTTTATCTGTAAATAATATTAAGAGATTGATGGAGATTATTCTCTTGATAGATGGAGTCTTGGCACGCCACAGTACTTAGGTTTACACTGCCTTCTGCTGGCTATGAAGCACTATGCAGTAGCAGTGGGAAGTACTTTTGTGCCTCTTTTTGATTTAATATTTATAATTCTTTCCCCTTCACATAGTTTTGATAGTATGCAATACCTTACCTCCTTCCTCCTTCCTCCTTCCATATTTTTCTCTGCACTCTCAATCTATAGCATACTTCATTCTCAGCCTCTCTATCTCCACCAACACCTCATCCACGCTCTCTCGTAGCTCACCCCCCATCTTTTTGATCTCATGAGGAAACTCATCTTGCATTAGTTCCATTAGGGCATACCAGATAGCTTTATACCGCTCTTTTAGCTGATACTCAGGCATCTCTAGGAACTCTTTGGCTTTGTGGTACTGCTCTTTGGCTATAAGGAAAGTGAGGTAGAGTGATATATCGTATAAATATTCTAATGCTCCTTTATATTCCAAAAACTCTAAAAATCTTTGATAGCTATCATCGAACTCTTCACCCCAGAGTAAAACTATTGCTAATGTATATGTAGTATGAATAGCTTTTTGGTTTAAATGATCTTTTCGTACAAGATAAATAGCTTTATCTATATTCTTATTTTGTTCAAAATAGAACCAAGATAGACTATTTGACGCATCAATATTGCCAATTACTATAGATTTAAGGTAGTATTCTTTGGCTTTGTCATAATCTTGTTCTTTCTCGTGTAGAACACCAAGATTATTATACAAAATACCAAGATTATATAACGCAGCATCACTACCACTCTCTATAGCCTTGAGATAGTACTCTTTAGATTTAGCATACTCTTTTTCTTTCTCATATAACCATCCTAGAGTAAATAAAATAATTTTACTGCTCTTATTTGACTGTAAAAGTAAAGTTGTAGCAATTTTAAAATTATTATTATCTATTGACTCAAGAGTCTTATCTATCACTTCTTTGTCAGATATAGATAAATTTTCGGCAAGATTAGACCCCATACTACTGAGATATGTTTTGACAATCTGTTTCATAGAATATTCTGTATCTTGCTCAAGACCTGCATAACCCAAAGCCTCACACATATGATAAGCATAGTTCTCGTTAACTTCTCCATTTTGTATAGCACCTATAAATCTATTCGCTCTCACTTCTAGTTCCTCGGGCGTACACCACGACACCAAAAACTTCACCAGCCATTCTACTCTCTGCCTATCTTTTTTGCGTCCAAATCGCATTAGATACCAGATATTAAAAAACCTCTCTTGGAGTTTGTAGATTTTATTTTTGCCTATTGATTCAGCTTCGATTATCTGATACTTATCTGTGAGTTGCTTGAGTTGGGCTGAGACTACTTTGGACTCTAGTCTAGTCTTTTTGGCTATCT
>QMKU01000334.1 GCA_003646525.1 Campylobacterota bacterium | reverse complement strand
CCCTCAGATAATACACCGCGTATTCAAGAGATGCATATCCTCATTGGACATACCATTTGTCAAGCGATTGATGATGCATTTGAATAGGGTTGTCGAGAGGATTTTACTATCACAAGTGCATACGATAGAGATTTGCACACTTTAGAGTGGACGGAAGTGAACATTAGTACCTGAGAATTGTTCCAAATATACTAGTTTTAATTAATTATGGTATATCAAGCTATACAGAATAGTATTGAGAATGAACGAAGAGATGATTATCTAAAAGCTATAAATGATAAAGATAACTTATGTGAGTTTCTTGATGGGGGTATTGTGAATATTTTGGAGTTGATTGGGTTACACTTAAACTATTGTAAAAAATAAAAATGTTACTAAATATAGCATAATTAAAAAAATGAGGAACAAATATGACACGAGAGAGAGAAGAAACATTCAATCAATACAAAGAGAATCTTGAAAATTATATGAAGATATTACTAAGTGGTCAAATAAAAATAGTAAATTAGAAGAGATTTGGAATACCTACCAAGTGACAAAAGATTGTTTGAAAGTCACAGAACGAAGTATTAATAAAAAATCAAATCATTTAAAAATATTGAGAAGTACAGACTTTATCACAGATACACCACAAGAATCAAATCAAAAAATTAAATTGGGTCGAGATAATGCAGATGATTATGTAATACTAGCCCTTTGGACAGTATTTGAACGAAAGTTATTTGAAGAGGTTCAGTTAGAGAGTAGAAAAAATTTAGAAGATAATGAATTTAGTAAAAAAGTGCAAGAAGAGTGTGAAAAAAAGGTTGAATATTGGAAGTTTGATGAGATTTTAGATATATACAAATCGTTTATGGATACTCAGTTGATAGGTACAGCAAAAAATATCAAAAAGTATAGAGATTGGGTTGTGCATAAAAACCCTAATAAACAAGCAGCTGATAATATCACACCATCATTAGCGTATAGCACACTTTATGAAATTCTTGAAATATTAGAAAATTATAGGATAAACAATCAAACGAGTTTGGTTACCCATCAATATATGTGTATCCCGTCTCTTGTTCAGTGATAATCTTGACAGGATTGATGCTGGTATTGATGAAATGAAAGGATGCCTAGCACGACAATGAGCATCACGAGCTCAAGCATAGTGAAGGCAAAGCTTTTCTGTTTCAATATATTCAGTTGCAGGAACACCATCTCTATAAGCATTTATGAAAAAATATACAATGAATCCCTGACACTCTCTATATCAAATGATTCAACACTATCTTGATATTCAATATCTTTCAATAAGACACTATACTCCTGCTCTATATCACGCTTTAAACTTGCCAAAATATCTACTCCATACATCTGTACAAAAGTATCCTTGGTAGCTTTGAGGAGGATATCTATATCACAGGCATGCGTTCCAAATGAGTCATGTATAGTGGCAAAAGAGTCTATACCATTTTTGCATGATTTCAAAACTGTCAGAAATAGGTGGGTTGCATCTAGTGAGTGGATAAAGTTGGGTGCTATGCCTTTGGACTGCTTTTTTTCGCTCATCTTGTCTGTTGGGATTCTGATCTGCATAGAGTTTTTTTTGCCATTGTATTTGGTAGATATTTTATCCTGCTTGGTTCCAAACTCCTCTTGTATCACCTCTAGTCCTATGATAGGTGTTTTCCATCTCAACTCTCTATTTTGTGAGGTTGCCTCTTTGGCTATAGCTTTCATCCACTTTTTATATACAGCAGATGATGATAGCTCCTGCTCCATAGCCTCTTCTATCCTATCTCTTAAATATATAGAGATACCGTCTATAGTCTCATCATCCCATTGCAGTATATCTCCTAGTTTACCTTCTATATATGTTTTGATCTGATCGAGCTTTGAATTGCTGCTTGCTCCGTAAACTTCAGTCATGACATTTTTTTTGGTCAAGTCTCTCGTGATATACTCATATATTTCATCTATATATTTTTCATCTATTTGAACTACTTTTTTATCTTTTGTGATGATGTATTCACTGTCATTGTCTATCAGTTTTCTTGTCTTGGTGGCAACATCTTTGTAGATATCATTGGGTGTTTTTTGATCTTTCGATGGGAGGACATTGACCCGTAATGCCCCTTTTTTGTCTCTCAGTAGTGCAGTGATATGCTGGAAGCCATTGTTGGATCCATCCATCGCTATAGGTAGAGCTGATCTGAAACTATCGGGATCTCTGATAAACTCTCTATACTCATAGGCAAAGGCTAGAAAGCCGTAGGGTTTGTCTGCATTTTGCAAAAATTGACTCTCAAACCTCTCACTACTATCAAAGATACCCAAAATATCATCTCTATGTTCATTTACCCATCTAACTCTATCATCAAATGATATCTTATCTTCTCCATAGAGGTTGGCTCCATGTATCTTGAACCACTTCTCACCATTTTTGCCTAGAGGTTTTTTGATAGCAAATCTCAGCATAGATTTGGCTAGATCATCTCCCTGTGGGTTGAGTAGTGGTTGTGCAGGATATGTTCTGCCCCTGAAGTCTACTTGCCATACGAAATATATCTCACTATACTGGGCATATTTTTTAGCCTTATCGATAGTGATCTTATCGATATTTATCTCACTTTTTATTTTACCAATCTCTGTCAATATCTCTTGGTGTGCTATCTTTGCTGTTTTTTGTTCTTGATATCTTTTATGGAGTGCTTCATCAATCTTTTCCGTGGACAATCCCATCTCTTCGAGTAGCTCTTTTTGCCCTTGTAGTTTGATTTTTATATTTTTGAGGTTCTTGTATCTTTTTCGTTTTTCTTTATCGAGTTCTTTTGTCTCCTCTTTTGCTTGAGACTTTAGTCTCTTATGGTAGATCTCTATATCATCTAGTAGATCACTGTTTATCTGCCATGAAGTATCTTCCATGATACTGATGGCTTTGAGTAGCAGCGGGCTAAAGGTATCCCTGAGACTCTCCACATTTGCTCTATCTCTTTTGGTTTTTGCTTTCATT
>QMKU01000333.1 GCA_003646525.1 Campylobacterota bacterium | reverse complement strand
TGCTTTGAGTACTGTAAAGAGTTGCTTAAATGATGCTGTCTTTTGAGATACGATATTGAGGTACTCGTTTTGACTATTAAGCAGTAGCTTATTGGCGAAATTATCATATTCATCTATGAGTAGATATAGTTTGTGATTATATTTTTTGACATAGACGAATATTGCATCTAGTAGAGCTATAGGATTATCTATATTTTGTATATTCAATTTATATTTTTCAATAAAACTATTTAAGTGTCTCCATAAGTAACCACGAAAACTCTCCTCCACATCAGATATATCAATAGCACTAAAATCAAACCGAAGCACCATATAGCTACTAGCCTCTTTGGTCTTGTGATCTATGATATAGGTATCTCCAAATATCTCATCAAACTCATTTTTGAAGTGTATATCATAATAGGCTTCTAATATCGCTATGAGTAGAGATTTACCAAATCGGCGTGGGCGTAAGAACATTAGATAGCTAGAGCTAGACTCTTCTATGAGTGGGATGTAGTCTGTCTTGTCTATGAAATAAAAGTTCTCTGTTTTGAGTCGCACAAAGTCACTAATACCGTAAGGGATTTTTTTCATTTTTTACTCTTTTTGTTGATTATAGCATATTATCAAACTTATTCTAGTCGATTAAATTGATTACGATATAATAAAGTCAATGCCAATGCATTAAGGAATTAATGCAGGGGCAATCCCTATGTGGCTGCCCTAATTTTGAAAAGAGGATAATATGAAAAATTTACTACTGTTACTATCTGCTGTTCTTTTGATGAGCAGTTCAAATGCGTCTACAAGCTTCTCGGAGATATTTGATTCTCTGACGGGTCGATCTGCTTCATCGTCGCAGAGTAGGGTAGTGACACTACCTGTTGTTACGCTACGAGGCAAACATAAGGCTATCTCACTCAATCATCTCAATATTACTGTCAAGATAGCTGGTCCTATCGCACAGACAAGTTATGAGATGGCCTTTTATAATCCAAATGATCGAATATTGGAGGGGGAGTTGAAGCTTCCTCTGTTGGATGGACAGTCTGTCGTAGGGTATGCTCTGGATATCGACGGTGTCTATCGTGAGAGCGTAGTGGTGGATAGGGCAAAGGCAAAAAAAGTTTTTGAGAATACGATACGACAAAATATAGATCCAGGAATCATCGAAAAAACTGTAGGGAACAATTATAAACTTCGACTCTATCCTATTCCTGCAAAAGGATACAAGAAAATCAAGGTAACGATCGAGGAGTTGTTGTATGATCAAGGGGATCGCTATCGATACTTGATCCCCTTTGTCTCATCTCAAAAGATTCCAAATTTTTCTTTGCATATCGAGATCGCTTCTGAGGATTCACCTGTGATCGAACTCTCTGGGGCTATCAAAGGAGAGCAGTTTGACCAGACAAAAAAAGGCTATTTCTTAAATTATCAAAAAAGAGATATACGGCTCAATAAACCTATCGCACTTTCACTCGAAAAGCAAGATCATACCAGAATCTATTTTCAGAAAAACCCTAAAAAGAACCATAACTGGTTTATGGCGATTTTACCCAAAGAGAAGTCTGTAGAGAGGAGATCGACTACTAGTCATAAAAAATATGAGACGATAGGGCTTATCTGGGATACTTCACTAAGCAATGAAAAGCGGAACAGAACAAAAGAGTTGGCATTTTTGGATCGCTTTTTCAGTGAGCACAAAAATACGACCTATAGAGTTGAACTTGAAACAATGGATATCGATATGCATTCGCAGGGCTCTTATAAGGTAACAGATGGGGAGTGGAAGCGATTGAGAAACAAACTCGAAACCCTTCGCTATAACGGTGCTAAAGATTTTTCTAAATTGACCGTAGAGAAAAAAGCCAAATATACGCTTCTGCTGAGCAATGGACTCAATACTTTTAGCGACCGTGTAAAAGTGCAAAAAGATTCCCCCATCATAGCTATCAGTTCATCGTCTGGCTCTGATAGTGATACGATGAAGTATATTGCTCAAATGTCAGGAGGCAAATATCTCAATTTGTCGCAGATGAGTATCGCAGATGCTGTGGCGAAGCTTTCATCGGATGATATTTTTCATATCGTGAAATCCTCGGCTTCTATTTATGATATTTACACAAAAGAGTTGGGGGAGAGTATCGTCATTTTGGGTAGAATCAAAGGCAAGACTGGTTCATTTGTATATAATACGAGTCTAGGGGATCATCAGCTGGATGTAGTGAATGGGATAGCAAGTGACCTGCTCTCAAGAGTTTGGGCAAACAGTAAGATTGAAACGCTTTCGATGCAACACAAAAATAATAAGAAAAAGATCATTGCCCTCTCTCAAAAATATAAGATAGTGACGCGATACACTTCTATGATAGTGTTGGATAGAGTCGAGGATTATGTGCGTTATGAGATCGTGCCACCTCGCTCACTGCAAAAGCGTTATTATGCACTTCTCAAAGAGAAAAGAAGAGAGAAGCAAAGCGAGAAGAAACGGGCACTAGAAGAGTCCATCGCCTTACTCAATGAGCAAAAAAAGTGGTACAGAACTAGGTTTCCTGTCAAACAACCCAAATACAAAGAGGAAGAGGAGGAAGGGCTGGGAGGTGATATCGCACCAGTAGAGCCTGTGATGGAAGCATCTGCCGCCATAGCACCTTCGCCTTCTCTACGAAAGCAGAAGAAAAAACAGGCAAAAGCCGATCAAAAGATGACGATCAAACTCAAAGAGTGGAATTCAAATGCAAGCTACATTCAGGCACTCAAGGGGGTTCCCAAGAGCAAACTTATCGACAGTTACTTTGCATTGAGAGCAGAGCATAAGGCAGAGCCATCCTTTTATGTTGATATGGCTGATTATTTTCAAAAGAGAGGGTTGAAGAGAGAGGCGCTTTTGATCTTGTCCAATCTTCTTGAGCTTGATTTTGACAACAGTGAATTCATACGGGTGTTTGCCTTTAAGATGATGGAATATCATCGCTATAAGCAAGCAGTATTTTTCTTCCAAAAAGTGAGAGAGTT
>QMKU01000332.1 GCA_003646525.1 Campylobacterota bacterium | reverse complement strand
CAAATTGAACCGTCAGGAAAAATTTCAGGAGTCCTAATGCATACAATCAATGCCCATGCCAAAGTTAATATTTTTCTCAAAATCACTGGTCATAAAGAGGGATACCATACTCTTCTTTCAAGATTTGTACGCGTAGATGATCTCTATGACACGATCACATTTGTACCGCAGGAGTGTGATACTTTTACGATAGAAGGATGTGAAGGTGTCGCGCTTGACTCCAACACTATCTTTAAGGCATACAAAGCTCTCAATGCAGAGACGGGAGATCCTGATATTTTGGAGTTCTTTTATAAGCACAAGGTGGTCGTAGAGAAGCGTATTCCTTCGCAAGCAGGTTTGGGCGGTGGCAGTTCTGATGCAGCAGCCTTCATACGACTTACCAATGAAGTTTGCCATCTCAAGCTAAGTATGCAGAGACTCTCCGAGATCGGAAGTACGATCGGGGCTGACCTACCCTTCTTTATCTACAACTTCCCCTCTGCCAATGTCAGTGGTTTCGGTGAAGTAGTTGAACCCTTTGAGGAGGAGTCTCCTACAATTGAACTCTATACACCTCCTGTGGGCTGTGATACTGCATTGGTTTACAAAATATTCAAAGAGTATTATCTGCCAGATGTCAAACCTAGCTCTTTCATCGGGTGGAATACTCTCCCTTCGAGAGAACTTTTGAGAAAAATAGATAACCCAATCAGACTCAATGACCTCTACCGTGCAGCCTTAAGAGCCTACCCAGAACTGGAAAATTATGCCAAAAAAGGCTGGTTTTTCAGTGGAAGTGGAAGCACTTTTTTTAGGACTCTTTGAGTAATTTTATAACGGATGCCTTATCAAATTTATCAGGGTATAGCCTTGACAATATCTCAAAGTGTTTATCTAGGAATAGAGCCTCTGCAGGAACTTTTTCCTTGAGTAGTTTAAAATATTTTTGAGCCTTGTTCAGATCACCCTTGATTATATAGGCTTCTGCGACCAACTCTGCCATAAAATACTCTTTGGCCTCAAGCGACTTCTCTCCAGCCTTGATAGCATTGTCAACATCTCCTCCCATGAGGAAATACCATGAGGCTCTGCTGAAATTATTGCCCTCCAAAATACTCTGTGCAAAAATAAGACAAGAGTCTTGTTTTGACAAATCACCCTTCATCTCTACATAATAGCCACACTTCACATACTCTTTGCTTGCAGAGCAAGTATCACACTTTTCAGCTTCAATAGCATTAGCAAATAGCGATATTGTAAAGAAGAAAAATAGTAAATTTTTCATAACTTCCCTTTAGACGAGATATTTTTTTTGAATAATATATAATTATAACTTAATTCCATATGAAGAGTCCTATCTTTTTTGTATAACTATTTAATATAGATAATTGCTATGCTATAATTTCACAAAAAAAAGAGTTCATATGCCTATCAATATCATTGCGAAAAACAAAAAAGCTTATCATGATTACGAAATCATCGAAAAATTTGAAGCAGGGATTGTTTTGCAGGGGAGTGAAGTCAAAGCACTTCGTGCTAAGCGTGCCAATCTCAAAGATGGCTACTGTCGCTTCATCAAAGGGGAGCTATTCTTGATGAATGTCCATATCTCACATCTTGAAACGACTAACAGAAATTTTGTCCCCGATAGTAGGACTCCTAGAAAGTTGCTACTTCACAAAAAAGAGCTGCTGAAACTTTTTGCCAGAGTAGGTAGAGAGGGATTGACTATCGTTCCACTTATGATCTACTTCAACGAACGCAATAAAGCAAAAGCGAGTATCGGATTAGCCAAAGGAAAACAGCTACACGACAAACGCCAAGACCTTAAAACCAAAACACTCAATAGGGAAGCACAACAAGCGATGAAGAGGAATTATTAATTTTGGGAGATATCACTTAGGAGCAGGGACTTTAGTCCCGTTTGATGGGACTAAAGTCCCTACTCCAAGTATGGATATTATTAAATTGAAGTTCTACTTTTGCCTTAGGAAGCTTCCTTAGTGCTAGAGATAACTGAGGTGCTTCCTAAAAAATCTAGTAAAGTAGGAGAAGACTATTTTCTACGGAGCTCTTTGATACGAGCAGCTTTACCCTTGAGATCACGGAGATAGAACAACTTCGCTCTTCTGACTCTACCCCTTCTAAGTACCTGAATACTTTCAATACTCTCTGAGTATAGTGGGAAGATTCTCTCTACGCCTACATCATTTGCACCCATTTTTCTAACCATAAAAGTTTTCCCTGTACCTTCGCCTCTGAGCGCAATACAAACACCTTCGTAATTCTGTACTCTCTCTTTGCTTCCTTCTTTGATCCTAACGGCTACTCTCAAAGTATCGCCAGCTCTAAATGCAGGAATATTTTTTGCTTCTGTTTGAGTTTTTTCAAAACTCTTGATATATTTATTTTTCATAGTTTGCCTTTTATATTGATCTTTTCATAGAGATCTGGTCTGAAATACTTTGTTTTACACAAAGATAGTTTGCTTTTTAAGGCTGTGATATTACTATGATTACCCTTTAAAAACTCTGAAATTACCTCTTTATTCTCATAATTCTTTGGTTTTGTAAAAGATGGGGCCTCTAAAAGTCTATTTTCAAAACTCTCTATGGCTAGAGATTCACTGTTTCCTAATACTTGGTCAACATTGCGACTAATCGCATCACAGAGTGCCATGCTTGCAAGTTCTCCCCCCGTAAGGATAAAATCTCCGATAGAGAAAAGCTCATCTGCTTCGGACTCTATCACCCGTTCATCGATACCTTCATAGCGACCAGAGACAAAGACAATATGTTTTTTCTTGGATAATCTCTTGGCATCATTTTGTCGGAATGGTTTCCCGACGGGTGTCAAGAAGAGTACATGGGCATCAGGAGAAGCTTTTCTGATCTCTGCGATGGTATCGAGAAGAGGCTGTGGTGTCATCAGCATTCCTGCACCGCCACCAATCATCGGTGCATCAACTTTCAAATGTTTATTTGTGCTCATGTTTCTAGGGTCACAATAGTCGATACT
>QMKU01000331.1 GCA_003646525.1 Campylobacterota bacterium | reverse complement strand
TAAGAAAACAAAAGGAAATTAAATGAAAAAAGTAATTAATGGTGGCTATTGTGGCTGCTAACCCATCACAGACTGGAGTTGTAACTTACGGCTCAGTACTACAAAGACGTCAATGGATGTTAGATGGGCTTTTACAAAAAGCCTCAAATTCCTGGTGGTCAGGACTGAAGGGCTCAAGTAAAGAGTCAATTGTTTTTGTATCAACAGATGCATCTAAAGGTGCTGGACATGAAGTAGTCTTCCAATTCGGAGGAAATGCATCAGGTGCTGGTAAGGTAGATAAAGAGAGACTCAGAGGAAACGAAGAGCAGAAGAAGCAATTCTCTGATAAGATCAGAGTAAGACGTATTAGACATGGTCTAGACAATGGTGATGAGTTTGACGCAGTAGATATTGGTAATCAAGCATTATCAACACATGCTGATTCAAGAAACCTATTGGCTGACTGGTATATTAGACAGAATGACCAATGGTTATTTGACTGTGCTCAGGGTATGGCTAACAATGAATCTTTGACTCATATTGTCCGCCCTAATAAGAGAGCTCCAATTGGTGATCTCACAACTACAGATACTTTTGGTTATGAATTCTTGGTTAAGCTTGAGAAAATCATCAAGTCTTCAAAAGGTTATACTATTGGTGGTAAGAGAACTAGACTTGAACCATTCACATTTGCTGGTGGAATGAGAAAATGGCTTTTAGTCCTTGACTCTAAACAAGCAGAAGATTTGGCACTTGATACTACATTCCAAAGCATAATCGCTCAAGGTGATGTAAGAGGAAATGATAACAGATTAATCAAAGGTGTACTTGGTACATTTAGATCATTTGTAATTGTAGAAGCTGATGACTTTATGGGTGTTACAGCAAGTAGAACAATCTCTAAGTCAGACGTTGAAGTTTCAGGTTTGAGACAAATCAATGAAGATGGAATATTCTCTGGTGAACCAGGGTTTGAGACAGCTGGTAAGAAAGTTGCTTCAAGAGCTATTATTCTTGGTGCTGGTGCACTACAGAGTGCTTTTGGTAGACAGCCTGATTACAAGTTCCAATCTTCTGATGACTATGAAATCACAAGTGGTTCAGCTATTGAGTTGTGGACAAACTGTCAAGCAACTGTACTTAAAGCTGAGAATGGTGAGTATAATGAAGCGAAAGTTTCAGGCTTCCAATATGGTATTGTAGCTGTAGATACTTACAACTCAACCAACCCGTAAGGAGTAAGATATGGCAGTACAGAATATTTCAGCCTTATTTGAAAACAACCTCAGAAAAATATCTGAGGTAGGTGTAGGGACGTTGCATGCAGCGCTTTCTACTTCAGGTGACCGTTTAGGTCAGGGTATTGTTTATGCGAAAGGGGGTGATGAGCATCTGATCTACACTATCCCAAAAGATAGTATCGCTCCAAAGTTTTATGTGCTTGTAGATGAAGCATTTGATGCTGGGACAACAGCTACCATTACTACAATTGTAGATGGTGATGCTATTGTTACTTCACTTGATGTAGCTACAGTAGCTCCTACAGTTTCGGCGCTTGTTGATACTTATTTTGACTCAGCTGATGGGTTCAAGATTGTACTTAATCAGGATGTAACTGTAGGTAAACTTAGAGTTGTTGCTGAGTACATTAGTGCTTCAACTAACAACAGTATCTTTGTTGATGTAGGAGCGTAATATGGCAACATACTTAGATGCTTTTAAGCGAACAAAGAACAATCTTGAGAGACGATATAATGCCAAGACATTTAATGTTACGGCTGTTATTGAAGATAGAGACACTATCCGTGAGGGTGGTGATCTTTTGATTCAGCCAGATGATGTACTTGTTATAGGTACTATCCCTGGTGGATCACTTGTTAAGGGTATGACAGTCCTTGTTAAGGAAGCTTTTAATGGTACAACTCCATTGTTTGACTTTCATTTTTCAGCAGACTTTCCTACACTAGCTCTCACAGAGATTGCTACAGGAGTTGATGTATCTTCAACCAATGCTAATAAAGCTATTCATATTGATCTACCTACGGGTGGAGCAGTTAATGGTAATAGTCTTTGGTTGGGTGACACTGATAAGACTAGTGATTACTATATTGTAGCTACTTATAAAGGTGCTACTGAATCAACAGCGGGAGAAATCAATGTTCTTATGGACTATGATAGATTCGCAACTAATGAGGGGGCATACTAATGGCTTCTCATAAATGCAAGCCTTGTAGTGAGGCTAAACCTAAAATGGTTAAAAAACCAGCTGCAAAGAAAACTACTGAGAAGTAGTATATAGAGTCCTCATTAGAGGGCTTTATTATACCACTAAAGGAGGATATGAATGACTGTAGGAAATATTGTTGATAGAGCTAGATCAAGATTAGGTGATTCAGATAAGACGGGTTGGTCTGATGATTCACTTATTGATTTAGTTGATCAAGCTCAGCAAGACATAGCTAAGACAGCTCAAGTATACAAGCGTACTGCTTATCTAGGTCTTGTAAACAATAGAGTTCTTAGCCCTCTTCCTTCAGATTGCTTCCAAGTAAATAGAGTGGAGTATCAGGGTACATCTTTGGCTATGCTATCAAGAGAAGATCAAGATGTTAGAGCTATTGCAAAAGGGCTTCATGTTATAAAGAATGACTTAGATATGTCAATACTTGAAATCAGTGAACCTTTTGAAGCCTTATTTGACTATGCTTCATTTGAAGGTGGTCATCAATCAGTTATTGGTTCAGTACTTGTAGAGGTAGATGAATTAGGGGTTGCCACAGAGTCATCACTTGATTTTACTTGCAGTTCTCCATTGGGTGTAGTAACAGATGTGGAGTTTCTTGATACTGATTGGGATACCCAAGAAACTAATTTTGGTGATACATCATCAATGGTTCAAGGTGATGTATCTCTAAGAAATGTAGGCACTAATTTAGGAGTACTTACTGAGCTTGACTTTGGTTATGATTAGGGAGGACTTTATGGTTTTCTCACTGGTGTAAATGATGATTTTGTTGAGGGATC
>QMKU01000330.1 GCA_003646525.1 Campylobacterota bacterium | reverse complement strand
CACCAGAATATCATTATTACGGGTAAAACGGGGACAGGTTATGTAAAGTTATCTGAAATGTAAAGTTTCTCTCACAAATTCCTTGCAACCAGTGTATCCTGCTTAAAAAACTTTACATATCTTTTAGCAATAAATTAGATTCTATAATCAAATGCCTGGTATAAACCAGAGTATTTGAAAGAAGGATTTATTGTGGAATATTCACAAAAACAGATAGTAGGAGTTGATTATTTGATTGAGATAACTTATGGCAAATTAAGTGAGTTGAAGTACTCGAAGGGTACTTTGAAGAAATTTAAATATTCATTTGCTCTCTTTAAAACTTATGCAGATCAGAATGAAATCAAGTACTATACAGAAGCATTAGCCTTTGCTTTTTTAGAGGAGTACTGTAAAGTTTTTTCAAAAGCAGATACACGTAGCTATCACTACCAAGAGAGAAAAAGAGCTGTCGCAAAACTTGACGAGATGTATAAATACAATGTTGTTAGTTCCAGGAAATTATTCAGCCGAAAAAGCTATAGTTTTAGAGGTTGCCTGAAAAATAGTATTGAGGCATATATTGAATATAGAGAAAAAAATTTATCAGAAGCAAGACTGAAAAGTATAAAACTCTATCTCGAGAAATTCAGTGATCACATCTCCACCACTGCTGGTATTCACAGTGAGAATGATTTAAAAACAGTTCACATCATTGATTTCATCAAAGCATCTTCAATTTATACACATATAACTCTCTATGCAACGATAATGTGTGTGAAAAAATATATCCAATTTTTAGAGAAGAGTCAGCTACTCAAAGAGAATATATCTTCCCATATTCCCCGGATCCCAAAAAGAGATAATGCCCTCCCCGGTACCTTTACAAAAGAAGAGAGCACCGCATTGCTAAACAGTATTGGAGACAGCACTCCAAAAGAGAGAAGAGACTATGCGATGATACTGCTTGCTGCAAGGCTTGGACTTAGATCGTCTGATATTGTCAATTTGAAATTTGCTAATATTGACTGGAAAATAAATCAAATCAGCATCGTACAAAAGAAGACAAAAACACCCATCATACTTCCTTTACTGAATGACGTGGGTGAAGCAATCATAAACTATCTCAAAAATGGCAGACCCGATGTTGATAACCAATATATTTTTATAAGAGAGAGTGCGCCATACACAGAGGTAAAAGCTTCCTCTTTATATACGATTGTTGATGGATATGTCAAGCGTGCAAAAATAAAAATTCCTCTTGGTAGAAAGCATGGACCCCATGCGCTTCGCCACTCGATAGCAACACAATTGCTCAATAGCAATATTTCAATATCAACCATCAAAGAGATACTCTCCCACAAAAGCACCCAAACAACAAAAATATATCTGAAAATTGCCCAAAAACAGTTGCTTGAATGTGCACTGAAAATCCCAGAACCCAACAAAGACTATACTCCGACTAAAGAGTTTGACCATGTTTAGTAAACATATGGATTACAAAAAACTCTTGGATGATTTCTTACAATTCAAAAGAGCTTCAGGGTACAAATACAAAACCGAAGAGACCATACTAAAAGCATTTTACCATTACACTACTGTGCATAGTGATTCAAAGCTTGGATTAACAAAAAAGTTTATGCAAAGATGGGCAACTCTGCAAGTAAAAGAGGGACGAAAAAGTCTATCTAATAGAGTGAGCGTTTTAAGAGAGTTCGGAATTTATCTAAATAACTTTGGATATAAAGTCCATCTGCTAACAACGGTCAGGAATGCTAAAAATAAAAGTTTTATCCCTTATGTCTTCTCTCAAGAGGAGATAGTTAAAATATTTACTGTGATTGATAATTTGCCGCTAAGTTCCCGTAATCGATACAATTCAAATGAAGTCTATCCCATATTGTTCAGACTCCTCTATGGATGCGGTTTGAGAATCTCTGAAGCTTTGCACCTAAAGATAAGAGAGGTTAATACACTCACCGGCGAACTTAGCCTAAACATAGCAAAGAATGATACAAAAAGAGTGGTGATGATGAGTGAGAGTCTAAGAGAGGTTTGTCATCGATACAAGGAAGAATATCTTCCCTTTAAAGAGGAGAGTACAACGTTCTTCCAGCATAAAGATGGATCCATTCGCAGTATTTATCGGGTGAATGGTTTTTTTAAAGATGTTCTATACCATTGTGACATTCCATATCTCGGGAGAGGGAAAGGACCTTATCTGCACAATCTGAGACATACATTCGCCTGCCATTCATTTTATCAGATGCATAAACAGGGTATCGATATGAATGTTGTCCTACCTGTACTCTCAACATACCTCGGTCATAAAAGTATCCGGACGACAGAGAGATATTTAAAACTTACCCTTTCGATCTTGCCGGAATTGAGAGAATCTATAGGTGCTATCGCTTCAAGTATCTACAGGGAGGTAGAGTTTGAAAAAGAGTAGCTTTATCTATTTCCTATCAAGATATATGAACGTCTATCTGCCTCTCCATACAGGTGCAAGTGTCAATACCATCAAAGCCTATAGTGATACTTTTAAACTATTGTTCTTGTTTACCAAAGAAAAATACAAGTTAAAACCTCAAAGAATTGAGCTTGAAATGATAGACAGGAAGTTTATTTTAGTATTTCTCTCCTGGATCATAAAGAAGAGAAAATGCTCAGATACAACTAGAAATTTAAGGCTTAGCAATATCAAGGCTTTTTTCTCCTATATACAGACAGAGATACCAAGCATCGCATCACAAGCTCAAAATATCTTGCAGATTCCAAAAAAGAAAACACATCGACAGGTGATTGAGTATCTTACTTTGGATGGTATAAAACTCATCTTATCTCAACCCGACAGACAGACATATGCAGGAAGGAAACATTTGGTACTGCTCTCTTTTATGTTTGCCACAGGTGCAAGGGTGCAAGAGATGATAGATATTACGATTAATGACTTTAAATACAATGGCAGTGCCTTTTTAAGATTGGTAGGTAAAGGCAACAAAGCAAGGCTTGTCCCTCTTGAAAATGATGTTAT
>QMKU01000329.1 GCA_003646525.1 Campylobacterota bacterium | reverse complement strand
TAAGGATAAACGGGTTCAAAATCCATCTACTCTGGTGCTTTTGAATGATGGGATTGGGTTTTATGAGGAGGTGGGAATGTTGGGGAGATTGGAGGGGTGACTTTTTTTAGCCTGACGCGTATGGGGTAGCCACAAGGGCATACCCCTACAAGTTTTATTCAAAAAAAGCTTAATTCATTAGCATTGCGCTCCTGCGTGGGAACTCATACTCACATTTTATATATCTGTAAATGCTACTCTAGTATGTATAAGGCTACCACGGAGACCGTGGGAACCAGCAAAGAAGAGTAAAACTTAATTTGATTGCCTAAGCGTCAATTCATAAACCCACTGTTGCAACTCCAACATATCCTCATAGATATCAAAACATTTATCAACAATTTTTTTTGACTGAAAAGTTCGGTTTGGCTTGAAGCTGGTATAAGCAAACATTGCACGATAGAGTGTTAGATAAGCATAAGGCTCACTCCCGTCAAAGCCTCTAGGGTATCGTTTGTAGTGGGGTTCTGGTAGTTGGTAGCCTTTGCTTTTGAGAGATTCTAGGATATGGTGAAGTTGACTGCGTCGCTCCTCGTGTTGGATATATTCACGATAAGTGGCGAGGAGAGGTGGCTTGAAGTTGCGTATGCCTGTAGCGACAAAAACTTCCTTGCTCTCATAATGCATATAAAAGCTACTGCTTTGCATTCGATGCCCTGCGCCCTGCCAAAAAATGATGCCAATGCATGTTTTGATAGGGTCATTGAGGTGAAAGCGTGCATCCCGATAGATACGAAAGAGAGATTTGTTGGTCTTGGGGATGGCTTGGATAGTGGGGACTAGTATTTGTAGATGCTCTCCCATCTCTTCGACGAAGGCTTTGTTTGGTGTCAAGATCAGTGTTTCGTAGCGATCACGATTGGCATCAAGCCACTCTTTGGAGTTGTTATCGATAATCTCATCAAGAAAGGTTAAGCCCTCTTTTGGGAAGCCGTGAAATATCATTTAGAGCAGAGTGCCGCTCTGCTGTTTTTTGGTGCTGACAACATCGATAAGGTCAGGATCGATAAAGTCCCTTTTGTGGTACGCTTCGATGGCATATCGTCCGACCATAGCAGCGTTGTCAGAGCAAAATTCCATAGCAGCATGGTGAAGTTTTTTGTCATAGTCCCGACAGAGTACTTCAAAGGCTTCTCTGAGGTAGAGATTGGCAGAGGCACCGCCGACGATAGCGAAGTCTCTGATCGGCTCTTTGGCAAAGATTTTTTTACTCTTTTGGAGGAGGTGGAGTTTGACTGCTTTCTGGAAAGAGGCGGCAATGTTGCATTGGTCCTCTCTGCTCAAAACTCCAGCATTTAATGTTTTTGATTTTTCAACCTGTAGGCGTACGGCATTCTTGAGACCCGAAAGTGAAAAAGCGATCAACGGTGAGTTGCGCAGAGGCACAGGAAAATCGAAGCATGCTTCATCTCCCTCTCGTGCCAATGCCTCGATGATCGGTCCACCTGGATAGCCTAGATCCATCATCTTGGCACACTTGTCGAAACTCTCCCCGACACTGTCATCCATACTTGTTGCCAAGATCTCCATCTTTTCAAAATTTTCCATACGGATGATCTGAGTATGTCCACCAGAGATCAGCAAGACGAGTAGAGGTGTGATTTTCTCTCTTTCAATAAAAAGAGAGTAGATATGTGCCTTGAGATGATGTACAGCGATCAGGGGAATATTCAGTAATACAGCTAGGGTCTTTGCCATCGTAATGCCTTCGAGCAGTGTCACACTCAGCCCTGGTCGATTGGTGACGGCAATGGCTTTGAGATGAGGAAAGTATTCTGTTGTCTCCTGAAGTATTTTAGGCAGTGCAACCGCATGCAATCTGCTAGCAAGCTCAGGAACAACACCACCATAGCAGGAGTGCTCTGCTTCTTGGGAAATCTTTTTGTGAAAAAGGAGTTTTTTTGTGGCAATTTCAGTAATGGCAATGGAACTATCATCACAGCTGGATTCGATACTCAAGATCTTCATTTATCCATTATCAGTTTTTCAATATAGTCCCATTTTCCATAACCGCTATCAGCATTGATATGTTTGGCATCTTCAATTATTTTTATGGGGATTGTATAGTGCTTGGCGATGGCTTTTGCTTCATCTATATTTATATAGGGATCATTGTCGGAGACGATCATTTCTATTTTTTCTGCTTTGAGATTCTTGGGGAGAGGTGCAGGAAAGAATGTTTTGATCGTCGATTCTTCTGTATTGAGACTAGGAGGAGCGACCATGACAAGTCTTTTGACGGGTTCGATCGCACTCTCTTCGCAGAGCCAGAACCAGAGTGTATTGGCGAGAGAGTGACAGACTATAGTGTTAGGTTTAAACTCTTCGAGTATGGTCTTGACTTGTCTCATCCAGCGGTTTTTGCTAGGGAAGTGACAGTTGTCAAGAAGAGGAAAACTGACTGTGCCATAGTTTTTGGCGATTTCACAGGCTAGTTCCGCTTGCCAATGGGGCGCATCGGAGCCACCCCAGCCATGCAAAATAAGTATTTTGTTCATTCATCTATCCGTGGGTTTTTATGTTCGGACATAGGCTCTCACCTCTTTGTCGATTTTGATAATATCTTCTATGTTGCTTGCATGAATACTATCGAAGTGCTTGTAGGCATCCAACACGGTTTTTGCCATCCCAAAAAAGGTACTCTCTCCACTCTCGAAAGCCCTGATCGCTTCTTCATTGGCAGCGTTGATGACAACACCTAGATGGGGATTTTGGAGGAGATGTTCTTTGATTTCCCAGATAGGGTATTTGGCTGATTTGATAGGCTCAAACTCCAATGATCCTATCTCCAAAAGATCGAGAGGTGGGAGGATCTCCTCTTCCACTTTCCCTCTCAGGGCAAAAGCGATTGGAAGTTTCATATCAGCATCAGCGAAGTGTGCAGTGGTTGAGCCGTCGTGAAATTGAGCAAGTGCATGGATGATCGATTTGCGTTCGATAACAGCATCGATTTGACTGCTTCCAAAGAGCCATTTTGCTTCG
>QMKU01000328.1 GCA_003646525.1 Campylobacterota bacterium | reverse complement strand
GTGAAGCTCAAAATAGAAACCTCCACTCTCTTGTGCTAAATCTTTTAAAATAGGATTGATCCGAGAGATAATAAGACTCTGCTCTTCATCTTTGAGTGGTTTTCCATCTTTGATGATGACACTCCCTTTGCTTGATCCAATGGCTACAATATTAAGTGTAATGGCATTTTCCTTGGCAATATAGAGAAGTTGTTGAAGATCATGTTCGTCTCCTCCATCACTAAAAATAATAAGTGATTTATGTGCAAGTGGTAATTCTGCCACTTGCTCTAAAAGAGATATTAGAGATGTTCCTTTTGTTAAGATATATTCAGGTGAAAGTGCATCTAGTGCTGTTATTGCTATAGCGTGATCTGTAGTTGGTGGACAGATAAGCAAGGGGTTTGTTGTAAAAGCAAAAATAGAAAATCTATTTTTACTATCCGTATTTAAAAGTGATATGATGCTTTTTTTTGCTACGGCATAACGATTTGGTGTGACATCATCCATCATCATGGAAAAGGAAGCATCCAGCGCTATAATATATTCATTAGCATCAAATTTCTCTTTTGAAACTTCATTTTCAAGAACAGGACGAGTGAGTGCTAAAAGTGTCAAAAATAGAGCAATTAAAATTAGCTTTGTCTGTAAAATATAACGTTTATGTTCATTTATAAAAGCTGATTGTTCTACATTTCGTTGCATAAAAAATATATCTTTGAAGAGCCAAAATGCAAGCAAAAGTAATAAAAACGCAGCAGGGTTTAAAAAGGTCATATAATCAAACCTTTTTTACGTTTTAGAAGTAGATAAATGAGAAGTCCAAGTGCTATAGTAAGAGGTATGTCAAATAGCATTGTTTTATTAAGATAGTGCTCTGAACGAATAGGACTAGGTTCAAGAGAGTCTATAGTGCTATATATATTTTGCATATCTGTTATATTTTGTGCTGCAAAAAATTTGCCTCCACTCTCCTTTGCGATTTTTTTTAAGAGAGTTTCATCAAAATCTCTCTTTTTACCTATACCAATTGTATAGATTTTTATACTCTTTTGTTTTGCTTGTGTTACAGCATCTTTTGGTGAAAAAGTACCGCTATTTTGGTATCCGTCACTCAGTAAAATTATGACTCTGTTTTTGGTTTGAGATTTTTCTAATAGAGTAATAGATTGCATAATACCATCACCTATTGCGGTATTGTCCCCAGCAATTCCTACATTTAAAAATTTTAAAACAAAATTGAGAGAGCCTCTATCGTAAGTAAGTGGAGAGAGTGCAAAGGCAAAGTTTCCAAAAGCTACAACACCAATATTGTCATCATAGCGATGCTCTATAAAGTTTTGCAAAACTTTTAAAATAGAGTCAAATTTTCTCTCTCTTGGTTTCTCATCGTCATAGCCACTCTCTCCCATAGACCCACTTGTATCAAGTGCTATAATTAAATCACGTCCTTTTTTATGATTTGGTGATTTTTGCTCATAAGTAATAGGAGAAGCAAGTGCACAAAGTATAAAGATTAGTACTAAACTAAAAAGGAGTTTTTCTATATTTATAAATTTTTTTGCATTCTTAAATAGCTTGAGATGTACAAAGTGGCGTTTTGGTGCTGCTAATGGACATAGGTAGAGGCAGATGATTGGCAAAAGGAGTAAAAAATAATATGGGTGTAAAAACTCAAAATGCACTATATACCTTATTGATGGTCTCTCACGTATAATTTAGTATAATTATACACTAAGGAGTCTAATATGAAACATATCTCTATTTTGCTTGTATTTGTTTTAACTCTTTATGCTTCAAATAGTCCTTACAATAAAGGGGAAATGCTTTACTTTACGAAGGCCTGCAATGGATGTCATGGTGTAAATGCAGAAGGTGGAGGAAGAACTCCCCGTTTGGCAAATCGAACAAAAAAGTATTTAATTCAAAGGTTAAAGTATTTTAAAAATGCAAAAGTTGCGACAATAAAACAAGAGATGATGGTACAGTTTATTATTAATTTCAGCAATGAAGATATAGAAAATATTGCAACTTTTCTTAGTGAACATAAAAAGTTGCAAACTAGAGATGTAAGTGAAGATCTCTTTGGAGGATATGGCTCATAAACTAGCCCACAACATTCTAAAATACAGTCCTATCGTTGAAGTATAACCAACCTCACTAAAAACTAAATTTCTATTTTTATCATATATAAATGTAGTTGGGAAAGCTGCAATTTTAAATTCGCTAGAATATATTGATTGTTGATCATTTACAACTTTAAAAGTAAAACCATGCTCATTTAAATAGTTTTGAATTTCTTTATTTGAGCCAGAGTTAACCGCAACGCTAATAACCTCATACTGTTTAGATATCATTTCTATATTTGAAGCTTCTAGCTTACAAGTAGGACACCATGTAGCCCAAAAATGTATTAGTATCGGTTTATCTTCTTTAAAAGAGTAGAGTTCATTATTCATAAGGGTAATAGAGTTGAGTGTTAATGCTTCATTATTTAAATCAGAGCTTTTATATATGCTGAGGATATTTGCAAATATTGTCATTACAACGATAAATATAGCAATCTCTTTAAGGTAATGTTTTAGACGATTCATATTTTAACCTATTTGTTTTATGTAATTATAGTAGTATTTATCAATTTTATTATAATATACAGATATCATTTAATTTTACTAAGGAAAACATATATGTATAAAATATTTAGTTATTTAGTTGTATCGTTACTGCTTGTTGGTTGTGCGGCTGAGAAAACACCTCAAATTAAAGAACAAACTAAACCTTTACAGACACTAAAAAAAGATGAAGTTAAAAAGTCAGAATCAAAATACAAAATGTTCCAAACTGTAGATGAAAAAGATGCTACGTTAGTTCAAGATGGAAAAAATAAGAGATATTGTGTTATGTGCGGAATGGATTTAGTTAAATTTTATAAAACAAGTTATTCTGCTACGTATAATGAAAAAGAGTACCAGTACTGCTCACTTCATTGTCTCTCAGATCATTTAGGTGAGGGTATTGAGCTTAAAAATCCAAAAGTTGTAGATGTTACAACTTT
>QMKU01000327.1 GCA_003646525.1 Campylobacterota bacterium | reverse complement strand
TGGAGGGCATGAGAGATTTAAAAACCATACGCATAGAGAAAGAGAACGCGTCCGTAGATTTAAATCGTTCAAAATCTACGTTAGGCGTTAAACATTTCCAAACGCATACCTACGTTAGCCTAGATAATTCCACTAAACATTACATAGTGAGCGCCCAAGGCGATATGGACAGGGAGATTAGTTACCTAATCTCCTCTAACGCCAAGGTGACCGAGTATAAAAATATGAGCAATGAGAAGAGGTTCTCTTTTGACGGTCACGTAGATTTAAAACTAAACTTTCATGTCCCTTCGAGTTGTAAAGTTTTCTCTCTGCCTAAAGCGACAAACGTTCTTGCAAGTGGAAACGACGTTAAGTTTGAGTACGTAGGAGTTAAAAAGGCAAACGTTAAAATCGTTTGCGAGTATTAACGTTTTAACCTTTCTATTTGTAACCGTTAGGGTTGTTTGATTGCCATCTCCACGTATCTTCACACATCTCTTTAACGCCTCTAGACGCTCTCCACTCTAGTTGTTCCAACGCGTAACTAGGGTCCGCAAAACATTTGGCTACGTCACCACTGCGTCTAGGCGCTATTTTATATGGAACTTTTTTGCCAGACGCCTTTTCAAAAGCCTTTACCATATCTAAAACGGAGTAGCCATTACCCGTTCCAAGATTAACGGTAAGTACGTCGCTTAAGGCTGAGATTTTAAGTAGAGCCTGAACGTGCCCTTGAGCTAAATCAACAACGTGTATGTAGTCTCTTACCCCAGTTCCATCATGCGTGTCGTAATCGTCTCCAAAGACGCTTAAGAAATCTCTCTTTTGAACTGCCGTTTGAGATATAAAAGGCATTAGGTTGTTTGGAATTCCATTTGGATCTTCGCCAATTAGACCTGACTTATGAGCGCCGACGGGATTGAAATAACGTAGTAAAACTATCTGCCAAGCCTTGTCTGAAACGCGTACGTCGCGTAAAATTTCCTCTATGAAAAGTTTCGTTCTACCATAAGGGTTTGTAGCCGAGAGTGGAAAATCCTCTTTTATTGGAGTGGTATGTGGATCGCCATATACGGTTGCCGATGAGCTAAAAACAATTTTTTTGCAGTCGTTCTTTTTCATTACGTCGGCTAAAACGATAGTCCCGTTAATATTATTGTCATAATATTCCAATGGTTTTTCGACGGATTCCCCAACGGCTTTAAGGCCGGCAAAGTGAATAACCGAATCGATACCGTAATTGTCAAAAGCTTTTTGCAAGTCGCTTGCGTTTCTTATGTCGCCTTCTATAAATTTAACGCTCTTACCGATGATTTTTTCCACTCTGAGCAAACTCTCTTTCGAAGAGTTGCAAAGATTGTCAAAAACTACAAAATCAAATCCAGCTTCATCTAAAGCTATGCATGTATGCGAACCGATATAACCAGCTCCGCCCGTTACTAAAACCATATTCAAATCTCCCTATTCTCTGCGTAATTAATATTTAATTTATTATACAGCTAATATACTTGCGTATGATAAAAATAATAAAAATAATTCTTTATGAACCACTTTTCCATTTTATAATCCTAGGTGGCGTCGTTTATCTCTATTTTAATCTAGTCGGAGACGCCGAGGAGACGCTAAAAGAGAGAGTGGAAGTAACGCCTTATGAGACGCAAAAAATAAAATTGGACTTTAAAAAGAGTTACAATTATGATATAAATCCGGAACAATTAAGAGCTTTTAAAGCAAGAAAAATTTATGAAAAAATAGCGCTAAGCGAAGCGTACGCCTTGGGACTTGACAGACAGGACGAGGAGATTGCAAGTAGACTACTAAAGCGGATGAATTTTATAATGATAAACACTAGCGAAATTTTAGAACCAAGCGAGGAGGAGTTGTTAAAATATTATAAGAATAACCTAGAAGACTACTCAAAATTGGAGAGTATCTCTTTTTCACACGTATATTTTGTCAACGTTAAAGACGTTAAAATTAAGGAGACGTTTGAGCTTCTAAAGATAGCTAAAGTTACCGCCGATAAAGCGGCCTATTTTGGAAACGTTTTTAAGCCCTCAAACCATATTTTAAATATAAACTATAAAAAGGTGGAAGAGACGTACGGTAAGTATTTCGCCTATAAACTATTTAATCTCAAAAAAGGTCTGTGGCATGAGGGAGTACACTCAAAATATGGTCTGCATCTAGTTTACGTTACAAGCAAAAACGTATCCGAAGCTTACGATTTTGACGAGGTTCAGGATAGAGTTTACGAAGATTATAAGAGTGAGCGACTAAGAGAGAGATTCGAAACTTCGTATGATAATTTTAAATCTAAATATAGCGTTATAGCAGAGTAGCGCGTTTTGATTCAATTATTTATATTCTTGGTTCTGTTTGCGTCTTCTTTAGGGGCGCACCAGACGGGTCTCTCCTACGTAGACGTAAAAGAGGACGCTCAAAATAAAATAGTTATCGAGTATAAGAAACCATTGGGTGATTCAAAGGCGGATGATATCTTTATTCGTTACCCTCTAAAATGCGCGCAAATTACGGAGTCTCAGCAGAGCGTAGTCGATGGTTTTATAATTAACGAGTATGAACTATGGTGTAGCGAGGATGGCTTGGCGGATTCTCGCATATGGGTAGAGGGTCTAGTCTCTAGCGATAGAGGGGTTTTGATTGGGTATGAAAAAGACGCGGTTGTTGAGACGTCTCTGTTGCGGGCTACGACACCATTTATTCATATAAATCATAAGAGTGAAGCGTTTGAACTTTTTAGAGAGTATTTAGAACTAGGAATAGTTCATATCTGGATGGGCTTTGATCATCTTCTTTTTGTTTTGGGAATCTTACTTCTTGCAAAAACAAGAAAAATCCTTCTATATAGCGTAACCGGTTTTACCATAGCTCACTCCATAACCTTAGCCTTTGGCGTATTGGGAGTTATGAGCGTAAGCATTCTATACGTTGAGGCAGTGATAGCGTTAAGCATACTCTTTTTGGCGAGAGAGTTGCTTAGAGAAGATTCTGACTCTTTTACGAGAAAATATCTAGGAGTCGTCGCGTTTATAT
>QMKU01000326.1 GCA_003646525.1 Campylobacterota bacterium | reverse complement strand
GCAATCATCTCTATCTCTATTCCTTGGACGATAGAGAGTTTAGCTATCTCAATAGCTTTATTTCTTTCACCCTCAATCCTCCCTTTTTTATGAGCAGTACAGTAGAGGTCAAAGATAGCCTTTCAATCCTCAGGACTATCAGGCAAAAGTTCACCATTTTTAAAGATAATAGTTTTGATCTTGTTCTCATCTTCCAATCCCAATATATCATTGATAAGGCTTTGGAGTAGTGAAGTATCTTCTCTATCTCCAAATATCTTTTTGAAGCCATAATCTGTAAAGGGATTGATATATCGCTCCTGAAAGCACATTGAGTTTTCCTTTTTTTATTTGAGTATATCTTGTTTTGGCTTTTATCAATATATATTCTCTTTAGCGAAAAAGATTTTTGTCTCGTTTTCACTCGCTCCTGCGCAATGCCAATGAAATAAGGATTTCATTGGCATTGCGCTCCTGCGTGGGAATGCATACGATTTATGCAATAGCAAAGAGTACTCCCTTTTAGTTGCAGTGTTGCATATGCGTTACGACGGAGACCATCGTAACGAGGGAAAAATATTGTTACCTAAATTTATCCCTAATTCTGGATTTAATGCTAGTTCATTTATAAATTTATGTAAATCTTTTTTAATTTTTGGAAACTTCTTTTTAAGTGTCTTAACATCCTTTTCAAACCTTGGAATAGTCTCTATTTTATAATTCATTCAAAAAGTCTTGAACAGGTCGTGAAGTTAATTTACCTTGATTGATAAGCTCTATTTCTTTTAAGCCTATCTTGAAGTTATTGATAATTTCATCATCAGTATTATCTAATCTTACAACTTCTACACCATCATTTTTAAAATGTTCTAAAATCCATAAAACTTTTTTTGCTATTGTTTCATTTTCAAAATTAACTGCTATCTGCATGTAAATATCCCCTTTTTGGATAAATTATAACATAGATGAGCTATTGATATCTATTTGGTGGGTTTGCTAACCCACCCTACTCTCAAGAATTCCTATTCCTACAAGTTCAAAAACAGAGAAATAATGAAAAATCCCAAAGCTATCAAGACGATAGAGGCACCAGAAGATAGACCCATATGATAAGAACAGACCAATCCAGAAATCACACTTGTTAGTGAAAAAAGTATAGCCATTCCTATGGTTTTGATAAAATTTTCTTTGTAGAGTAGAGCTGTAGAGATCGGTAAGACCATCAAGGCACCAATCAGAAGTATCCCTACGATTCGCATGGCTAGAGCTACTGTCACAGCACTGAGAACAACTAGCATGAGATTGAGCCAAAAGACAGGTATACCACTCGCCTGTGCACTCGCTTCATCTAGTGTTGCAAAAAGTAATTTTCGATAACTTCCCAGCAGAAGCAAGAGTGAAATGAGCGTAAATCCAACTGTGATATTCACCTCTTGATCACTCACAGCCGTAATGGATCCGAAGAGATAGGAGAAGAGTGATGCATTGAATCCATCGGAAATATTGATCAATATAATTGCCATAGCCAAAGCACCAGAGAGAAAAATAGAGAGTATCGCATCCGAATAGAGACGCTTTTTGTAGCGCAGATATTCGATCGATATCGCAGCTATCACAGCAACAACTATCGGCACATAGATAGGAGAGGAGTGGGTTACTAGTCCGATACCTACACCTAGCAGAGCGATATGCGAAAGTGCATCAGGTAACATCGCATAGCGTTTGAGGACGATGAAGCTTCCCAAAACAGCCGTCAAAATTGAAAGTGATATTCCCACGATAAAGGCTCGTTGCATAAACTCATAGTCAAATATTTCAAGCACTATAACTCCTCTGGCTCTCAGCTCTTAACATACCTACCCTTTTCAATGCGTGTGCACCACATGGGCTTTGGTTCCATAGACTTCACTGACAGCTTCGCAACTAAGCATGGTTTCGGCGGTACCAGAATAGACCAGTTTTTGATTGATCGATAGGACATGCGTCACATCGTCAGCTATCACACCGAGATCATGGGTGATAAAGATGATCGTGAGATTCTGTTCTCTGTTGAGTCTCCTGAGAAAATCATAAAATTTATGCTGTGATGCGATATCGACACCTGTGCTAGGTTCGTCGAGGATCAAGATCTCTGGCTGGGAAACCAATGCTCTGGCGATCATGACTCTCTGGCGTTGACCACCTGAGAGTTCAGATAGATTTTTGTCTCTGAACTCTTCGATTGATGCTATATGAATAGCCTCTTCGATCTGTATTTTCTCTTCTTGATTTATTTTGCTAAACCAACTTTTTTTTGCTGCCAATCCCAAGGAGACAGCTTCATAAACACTCAGAGGAAAATTATTATCAAAGAGAGAGACATTTTGTGGAACATATCCTACTTTGTGCCAAGATTTGAAATGTTTTCTATCAATACCAAATATATCTATCTTTCCACTACTTGGAGTCTGCAAACCCAATATCATCTTGACTAGTGTTGTTTTGCCTCCTCCATTGGGTCCGATGAGTGCGACATAGTCTCCCTGCTCGATATCGCAGGAGATATCGCTCAGTATCTCTTGTTTCCCTACGAAATAATTCAGTGCTTCGACATGAATTACTGGCATTCAAGCCCTTTGCGAAACTGTACCAAATCAAGATAGAGAAGCGAAATCATATCTTCTCCTTTTTGTTCATCTACCAAAGAGATATTGCCTAGAGTATAGAGTGGTTCGAGAGTTAGATTCATATCCATTGCTAGTTGTGATGCGCTTTTACTCGATTCGACCGGATCGCTGAATAGGTAGTGCAGTTTCTCAGACTTGATCAGATTTGAAAGTGCCACGATCTTTGCAGCATTGGGTCTGGAGTGGGCAAAAACCCCCATGATACTTTCTGTTTCAAATCCATATCGTTTTTCCATATAGCCAAGTGCATCATGCCCGACCAAAAGTATCTGCTTGTCACACTGTTTCAATCCCTGAGAATAGACCTCTTTTAACTTCTCAAATTTCTCTATGAGCAAAGAGGCATTTTTCAGAAAATTCACACTATACTTTGGATAGAGAGTAGCGAGAGTATCT
>QMKU01000325.1 GCA_003646525.1 Campylobacterota bacterium | reverse complement strand
GCAGCTCCTAGGTTTCTAACTAGCCATACTTTGCCTGTGTGGGGTGAAGTAACACAACCGTATGTTGTACCATTGTGAACTATAGGATCGAGACAAGGATTCTCGGCAGAATTACTAGCTACAATAGAGGGGAGAATTGCCGCAGAATAATAAAACATCATATCTGCCTTCACTGTCTGAATCATCACCATGGCTAAAATAGCAAAAACTAAACCCATTTTCTTTACTGATGTTGTACGCATATTGTATTTCCTTAAAACAGTTCTAATAATAAGAAGTATAACCCACTTCAATTAATCTAAGCTTCATCTGTATTTATTACTTATAAAAAGTATGTATTATTTATGTTTAGTAGTGTTAAATACCCACAATATGCTGATACCAAACCTACGAATTTATGGTATTATGACTAGAGGTCTGGCAATAATAATATGCGAAGCGAAGTGTATCGTGATCACCGCTTATTTTATTGATATTATCTCTCCTGTGCGGGAACTCCAGTAGCAGAATAGTAATTATGAGTTGTATCGCCAATGAAGCGTCACACAGCTGGAGCTGTGTGACGAGCAATATCACTCCGATAGATGCTTTTTGAGCTGATCTATAGATATATTGAGCTTTTTGGCGACGACTTCTGCGGATAGGTTGAACTCTTTGATCATTGTGATAGCTGTCTCTAGGATGCCTTTTTCTATACCTCTCTCTAGCCCCTCTTCGAGCCCCTCCTCTCTACTCTCCCTCTTCGCCTTCTCTATACTATTCCTTTGGATGAAGAGGAACTCTTCTCTTTTGTCTTGTATCTCTAGCTCCTCTTTGGTCATAGATGCTGTGTTGGCTATCGCTACTGCTTCTATGAGGTTTGGATCTTTAAACGCTGGGGCTACTTCCATACCTCTAGCGTTTTTGATGAAGTATATCCACTTATCTTCTATGGTGTTACACTCTTCTATAGTTTTCTTAAATTTTGGGAGTTCTATGAATTGTAGTCTTATGTCATCTTTGTACTCTGAGAAGTTCTCTTTTTCCAAGAGAGCAAATAGGGATTTGTATTTATCAAACTGAAACATTTTGAAGTTTACTATAGTGAGTGCTATGACAGGGTTGAGTAGTTTATATTCAATACCACGGTCTAGTTGGTTTGCATAGTTTTTAGCTGTATTGTAGAGTATACGACTCTCAAACCCATCATGGTTGAGTATCTGCATCTCTATGATGACTTTTGTTTTATCTTCTAGTATAGCTTTGACATCTACTGCTGTCTCTTTCATACCTCTTAGCTTGGGTACATTGTATGGGTCTACTATCTTTAGGTCATCTATGGGAGACTGGAGGTCTAATGTGGAGTTGAGGAAGCTTTTGAGTATTCCTTTTGAGTTTTCTGAACCAAATACTTTTTTGAATGCATAGTCTGTTTTGATATTGAGAAATCGCATAGAGTTTCCTTTTTGCTGCTTGTGAGATTATAGCATATTTTTGGAGAAGTGTAATTTATGTGGGATTTCTCCTTTTAGAGCTTTAGCTCGTTCAACAGCTCCAGCTGTTGAATGCCTATTGGTGCAACTGTAATAAAATAAATTCCCTTCAATTGAAAAAATATTATACTAAATAACAGGGTGAAATATGATGCTTACTCAGTGGTTTATGATACACTAAGATATAAATTAAAGTCAAAGGTGTAGATTATGGATAGATTACTACAGTATAAAGACAAATATTACCCTTTGACAATCAAACCTCAGGCATTGGTTGATAATGGCTTGCCTAGAGCCATACTTTGGAATACAAACCTTAGCCAAGAAGTAGATAGCCAAGCCTTTATCGTCTCTACTCTAATGAGAGCTTATAATGCTTTTGTAATTGAGAAGCTTGTAGAATATTTTGGTGTAGAGATGGCTTATGCCTCTTTGGATACTTATCGTGATAGAGTCTCTCCTGAGCTTTTGGATGCAGTTGAAAAGTTCACTCATGCCTCGATTAGTGCATGATATATCCGCAAACGGCATCATTACTAGAAAGTTTTAGTCAAGAGCCACTACTTGAAGAGCACAAGACTATACTTATTGGTGGTACTGCTATGGCTTATCATATAAATCATCTTGATAGAAATAAGATACGCGATATGTATGATATAGTATATCTTTTAGAAAATAACAGTTATGGTTTCAGGAGTATGGGGGTATAATCACTCTATGGGAGCAAGGTGTGCATTCCTATCTTGAATGGCACTAACTTAAACATAAAATTCATACAGAAGAAGACAAAATGAAAACAGAAAAACTATCATACTTCAATGGAAATATAACCATAGATGCCGATGTATGTAATGGAAAACCAACTATTAGAGGAGAGCGTATAACCGTCCAAACCATACTAGAGTTTTTGAGTGCAGGAGAGAGCAATGAAGAGATACTTAAACAGTATCCTACTCTTACGCAAGAAGACATACAAACATGTTTGGCTTTTGCCACACAACTTATGGGACGAAAATATTCACTTCAAAAGATAGCATAAGATATGAAAAAATATATTATTGATGCAAATCTACCATATTATTTTTCTTTATGGCAAAGTGAAGTATATGAACATGTGATTGACATAGACCCAAATATGAAAGATAGTGAGATTTGGAAATATGCAAAAGACAATGGTTTGACAATAGTGACCAAGGATGCCGATTTTTCTGATTTAGTACTATTGAATGATCCTCCACCTAGAGTCATACATATCAGATTAGGTAACATGAAGATGAAAGCATTTCATAGTGCTATTGATACGATATGGGATGAAGTTTTATCTATAAGCCAAGAGTATAAGTTGGTTCGTGTCTATAAAGATGAGATTGAGGGTATAGCATAAATTATACTCTCAAATTTGGCTCGTAATGACTGCAACTCTCGTATGCATCCCACGCAGGAGCGACAATGCCAATGAATTAAGCTTTTTTTGAATAAAACTTGTAGGGGTATGCCCTTGTGGCTACCCTAATATTAGGGCAACCACAAGGGATTGCCCCTACATTAATTCCTTATTTCATTGGCATTG
>QMKU01000324.1 GCA_003646525.1 Campylobacterota bacterium | reverse complement strand
TGACAGAGAGTGAGAGAAACAAAGGCTTTGTAGATATATACTTAAAGACCGCACCCAATATAGAAGATGATATATTTGAGGGGTTGATAGAGTTGAAGTATATCTCAAAGAGTAACTTTTCTCAAGGTGAGTTAGACAAGCAGACATCAAAAGCTAAAGAGCAGCTAAAGCAGTACAATCCACAAGGTAATGAGATAGGTGTGGTGGTGGTTTTTTGTGGGTGGGAGATGGTTTGTTGTGAGAGGATGGAAAGGTTGAGTGAAATCTACAATAGGATTTAGCTTATAGATTTGTCAAATTGAAAGAATTGAAAAGAAGGAAAAGTTAGTCTAGAAGTTAAAGTTATGATATAATTGTCGTTCAAGATGGCAACCATTCACCTTTACCGCCTTGAATCTATCAGCTATCTTCTGCCTTTTTTAGTTTGGCTAAGTGCACTACCTGCTAGGGACTTACAAGTCTTAGAAACAGTTTTACTTGATAAAACTTTAGAGGCTTTAGACGCTAGACCTTTTGAAGTTTGCTTTTTATTTACCATATCAATTTCTTTCATTAAATTTTAAGACTCACTCGTTCGTTTAGTCTCATATGTCAATCGTAGTGGTAAGATAACTAGTCTAACGGTCAGCATAGCATAGCCTTTAAACCTAGTTCTCTACGGTACGATTGATACTGTATTGAGACTTACACTAAAAACATCTTGGAGTAGTTGCTGGTGTACTTTCTTTTTTCCATATACCTTTTGTATATGCTCTTTTATTGCCTCTTTGTTTCCCACCACAGCGAATGCATACTCATCTTTCCAATAAGGTTCTGAGGAAGATGCTGGTAGTTTTGACCCAATTTGTATCCTAGGTACTTCATGCCGTTTCTGATGAAAAATTCAGGTATTTTTAGATATTTCTTATTTTGAAGAAGATAATGAAATTCTGATTTGACATATTTGCCTCCTTCTCCTTCTGCTCTACCAAATTTTTCTAGTATCCATTTTTCTCTATTGTAGAAGACACCAATATCAAAATAGCGTTTGAATTCTTCTCTGATACTGTAGCTATGTGAGTGAAAAACTTCAGCTTCGGCAACATAAGCAAGGGTATATCCAGCAAGTAGCATCTTGGCTCCTGCATAGCTATCTTCACTGCTGATCAATCCATCTTTGAACCACTCTATTTTTTTGAGAGCCTCTCTCCTGTAGGCAGCAAAGCTGTCCGAAAGAAATACGGTTTTGATTCCATATTTCTCTCTGTCCTCTAGGCTTCGTCTATGCGAAATTTTTGGATAGTTAAAGTTTCGTAAATGCTTGCCAAAGATCGAAGTATCTGAGTAGGGGATCTGTCTCCCGTAGGCTGCACCAATGTTAGGATCAGTAAAAATGGAGATGATTCTTTCGATCGTATCAGTAGCAACGGGAAGTGCATCCTGCGTCAAAAAAACGATAATCTCTCCAGAGGCTATTTGTGCTGCTTTGGTTCGGGTACCTCCATGGTCAAATTCGCTCTGGGGGATGATAATGATATGGTCAGTATACTCTTGTGCTATTTCAACTGTGTCGTCAGTAGAGCTAGAGTCTATGATGAGCAGTTCAAAATCTATCGTCTGTATTTTAAGTTTTTCTAAAAGTTTGCCAAGATATTTGTGTGCTTGATAGGTAGGAACAATCACTGAGATGCTCATAGGGTTTTTCATAATTTAATCGCTTTTTGATAAATAGGTTTTTCAATTTTTTCATAGTAGACGACACTGAAAATAAGGCAGAGAGAGATCAGAGAAATCCAGCCTAGCAAAGGAGTCAAAAAACCTTCACTTGTAAAAAAGTTTCTCAGTCCACTAAAGAAAAAGAGTTGAATGATAATAAGATGAGAGAGATATAGAGTATAGGATGCATTACCTATGACTTCAATTTTTTTGCCTGCTATAAAAAGCTGTTTCTCTTCCAAGATCAATACAAACAAAACGACGAAGAGAGCCCCAGTACCAAAGGTAAGTACGCGGAAGAGACCATTTTTTGTTTCATAGCTTATCCCATATCCATAGGCAACAACGATGAGCAATAGACTCAGGGGCAATAGCCAGTATCGCATCAAAGATCTTCGGTACATATAGAGAAGTACACCCGAAAAAAATTCTAAAATGAAGGGAGAGTAGAAGAAGCTTTGCGGTAACTCTGGGTTTGAAAATGTGATCAGTACAAGAGAGAGGATAAAGAGACTAAATAGGGGTATCAGGGTGTGAAGTTGCTTGACGGTAAAAAAGAATGTAAATAAAAATAGGGCATAAAAGTAAAGTTCATAACTGAGTGACCAAGAGACGGGAAGGACTAATTTGAACATATCTGCGTTGGTAAGTAGAAAAGAACCTATGATATCCAGTGTATCAAGTTTTGATGAATTTATATAATAGAGTGATAGTAGCATCAGGAGAAAAAAAGGCCAATAGCCAAGATAGATTCTAAAAATCCGATGTTTAAAAAATATTTTGGCATTGGAAAATGTTCTCTCTTTGTTGAGCGTGGTATAAGCCATGATGAAGCCACTAATCACAAAAAAGATATCTACACCTGCAAATCCCCACTGTGATATCAAATCGATTACTGCCACCGTCTCACCCATCGCTTGATAGTGAGGAAGCATGTGGTGCATGATGACCATCATCGCAGCAACAGCCCGTAGCATTTGTATATTGTGGATTGAGTGTGAAGTGCTGGGTGTCATGGTGTGGGACTATTTTTTATTTTGGCTTCAACTTTTTTCCGCAGTGCAAATCCACCCTCTTCTATGAGGTAATAACTCAAAGATGAAATGAGCAGAAGAGATAGAGTAAAAAGAAGCACACTTGCAAGTATCGAAAGATGTGAAAGTATGGAAGTTTTCTTCATAACGAATAGTATCGGCATATGCCAAAGGTAGAGTGAGTAGGATATTTTTCCTATCCACTCTAGCCATTGCATCTTCTTGGGTTTTGAGTTGTATAAAAGTATGAAAAGAGTTGTAGCTACGGATAAAATGAAGAGATTGTTGATAAAAAAACTTGATTGTAACGGATA
>QMKU01000323.1 GCA_003646525.1 Campylobacterota bacterium | reverse complement strand
TGTAGATACTTTGTGATATATAAGCTTCAGCCAAAGCATTGGTATACTCTTGTGCTCGCAGAGGCACATTGTCGCTGTAGCTGATTACTAAAATACTTGAAAATTTACCTGCCATACTGACGCTCATAGATCCCGTGACAAATCCTTCGCTCAAAACAACAAAACGATAACTAGGGTTATCGAGGGTTTTCCCCTCTTTAAGGTTAAGCTTAAAAGCATAGTGTTTACTCTTTGCCTCTTCGCCATACTTATAGATTTTTGTCTCTTGCCACTCCTTTTTTGTATCCTCATCAACCCCTTCAACTTCTACCCTGTAACTCTTCTCATTGTAGGGATAGAGTACAAAAGAGAGCTCATACCCCTTGGACATGTTGACATCAAAAGGAGAAGATTTGTAGAGTTCTATCTCTCTAAGCTTGATAGTCGTATAATAATGGTGGGAAAAGTCAACACTTTCGAGTGCTTGTGTAGAGAGAAAGCGTGATTTGATTATCTCCATTTCAGTATCAGGAGCAACATAGCCAGAGGAAGTTGCCATACTTAGGATATCTTGATTTCCAAGGCTGCCACCATTTCTACTCTCCATCCCTACCTCTATACTGGCGTGAGCAGTATAAATATTGGGCTTAAAGTAGGCAAAGATTGCAGCATAAAGTGTCACAACTATAACAATAAATATAATAGAAATTTTATAACGATAGAGGGTTCTGAAAATCTCTTTGATATTAATTTCATCTTCATCTGTTTCGTACTGCTTGCTACTCAATTCTTGTCCTTACATCATGATTCAAAACTCCGAGCAAGACTTTTTACTCAAAAGCCTCAAAATCTTTTTTTAAACTTTTAATTAAAATTTATATATTATGCCGACAGTAAATGCATCAGCATTTACTTCAGTCTCTCCTGTATAATACAAACCTTCCATATCGGTTCCTAGACATGCATAGTCGGCATAAACTGTCCAACTATCCTTGTAGGTATAATTTCCATCACTAGAAGTCTCTCTAAATGTATAACTGACCCCCAATCCCCACTGAAAACCACTCTGGTCGACAAGTGCAACAACACCGTTTACACCATCAAATTTCACTCCACCATAACCAAAAAGCGCATAGACTGAAAAATAATTCTCACCATTGGCTCTATCTTCATCATCTTCAAACTTGTAGATTGGCTTCAGGAAGATACTCCATTGGCTACTCATTTCAACCCTATCTTCGTCAGTAATTCCAAAACCATATCTTCCTTCGATAGCAAGATAATCATTCACCATATATCCAGCAAGGAATTCAAGATTTCCCAATCTATCCTGGCCGTCTTTTTGATTAAAGATATCCATGGATACAGAGGATTTTCGTGAACTCATTGCACTGACTCCTGCCCCGAGGTAAAATCCTGTATCATCTATCTCTTGGGCTGCTGGCACCACCAATACAGCATCCCCACTTGCAAATGCTAAACTACTTATTGCTACCAATGACAATATTACTTCTTTCATAATCTCTCCTTTTTGTTTTACTCTATTTAATTTATACCTTTTTAACATCTATATCTTAAAAAAGATTCTGCCTAAATTCATATGTCACACCTATATTGAAACTGTCAACGACATGATCAAATCCATTTAAAGTACCATTATACAATTGTGCATATTCGGCAAAAATAGAAAAATCTTCCGTAAGATCATAAGATACTCCTCCACCCCAAGAGAAAGAACCTTCATCCAAAGAAGTCATAGTTGGAACATGTTCTGCCTCGGTAAGCGAATAGCCCAACAGCAGATAAATATCCATCTCAGGTGCGATAGGATAGATCGGTTTTATGAATAAACTCAAAATAGATAGATCTGCCTGAATCAATATATCATCCATATCAGTATCACCAAATGAAATATAGTATCTACCTTCTACTGCAATATAAGGATTGTACTTATACCCAACCCCTAGCATCACTGCATTGAAATCCAATTCATAATTTGTTGTTAACTCTTCATGGTCAACATCTTGGCTTAGATGACTATATGCCAACCCCACATAAAAACCTTTATCTTCTGGTGGGTTTTCTTCTGTTGACTCAGCATATGCTATATTCTCTTCAGAAAAAGGTACACTGCTCATGACCATAATTGCGACTAATGATAAAACTATTCGTTTCATATTCTTCCCTTGTTTTGATTATTTTCTTTTTATTTTTGCAATTTCTTGCTTTGACAACTTCTTCGAGCATCCTATTAAGCCTTGACTCGCCATCCGTGTATCAATCTCTATCAAATCTTGAAACTCTTTTGAATCATCTCTAGGGATATAATCAGGATCATCATCCATATCCATCAATTGAAATTTTGCCAAACTGATGAAATATCTATATCTAATCTTTCCCTCATCTGACCTATCATTCAGAGATATGAACCAAAGATCATCTTCCCCACATGCAAGCAGACCACCTGATGCTACACTATTGAGATGTGCAGTGTTTGCATCTAGTCTATGACTCCAAGAGTTATCTGGTCTATAGTAATAAGTCTCTTTGTCATACTCTACAATATGACGCTTATTGTTATCATATGAATACTTTTTTTCCACAGATGAAGTACCTAGACACCCGCCAAGAAGCAATACTATTCCTGAAAATGCCATTATTTTCGTTAAATATCTCATGTCACTACAATCCTTGCACTTATTTATTGTGAATTATATCTTACAAATGTTACGGAATTGTTTAAAGCGACTTTTTGCGTCTATTATTCGGCATCCTTCATAAGTAGTTTACACTTTAAGCTTATTGGATTTCGTAGGTGTGACCGTGTCACACAGGCAAATCATCACTTGTGCGACATGGTTGCACCTACAACGATGTAAACTATCTTTTATTAGACATGAAGGATACCTAATTATTCTCCTAAGGAACTGCAGTTTAATAATACCAAATAATAGATACTTGGAGCAGGGACTTCAGTCCCGTCAAACGGGACTGAAGTCCCTGCTCCAAAACGCCTAACATTTGGGAGTTATTTCTGTTTTATTCCTAAGCTTAGTTTAGAATTG
>QMKU01000322.1 GCA_003646525.1 Campylobacterota bacterium | reverse complement strand
TAGTGGGGCGTGAGCGAAGTTACCCATCGCTCCAGAGATTTGACCAACGGCGATGACTTTTCTTGTCTGCTTGAGGTTTTTGAGGTGTCTAGCCATCTCGTCATACCACACAGCAAGAGTGAGACCAAAAGTGATAGGCTCTCCATGGATACCATGACTTCTTCCAACCATCAAAGTCATCTTGTGTTCTTTTGCTCTTTTTTTGATAGACTTCATAAGCATCTTTACATCTTTGATGACAATATCAAGAGAGTCTCTCATCTGAAGTGCCACACCTGTATCTACTGCGTCAGAGCTTGTCATTCCATAGTGAAACCATCTTGACTCTTTGCCGAGAGATTCTGATACACTTGTGTTAAAAGCAATTAAATCGTGTTTAGTTACAGCTTCTATCTCTTCAATTCTCTCAACTGAAAATGAGGCATTTTTTACGATTTTGTCGCAATCATCATCAGGAATGAGTCCGAGCTTATTCCAAGCTTTGACTGCTGCTTTTTCTACCTCTAGCCACGCTGCATATCTTGCATGTTGTGTCCAGTTTTTTGTCATCTCTTCTCTTGCATATCTCTCTACCATTGTTTTGCCTTGATGTTAATATGTTATGATTCTATCAAAATAGCAGTTATGAAGAGGTGAAAGATGCCATTTGTTAAAAATCGATTTGTTGTGCCAGAAGAGATGCAAGCCTTTCTTTATCTCATCAGAACATTTAATATGAGGCAGGGTGATGCACAGCGATTGATTGCAAGAGGACGACTTCTGATCGACGGTAAGTCTATGTTTGACTCTTCGCGGAAGATTACAGGAGAGATTGAATTGGTTTATTTCGAAGCATGTAGCAGAGGAGTCTCTCCACTTTTTGAATCAAAAGATTTTTTAGTTTATGAAAAAGAGAGTGGGGTACTCGTACATCCTAATACGATGGCGACAGAGTACTCACTGCTAGATGAGATTCGCCACCATGCTGGAGATGATGCCAACGCGGTTCATCGTATTGATATGGAAACTTCTGGACTATTAATGGCAAGTAAAAACAAAAGATCAGAACCCTCTTTGAAAATGTTGTTTGAAAAGAGGAAGATAAAAAAGTCATATCTTGCCTGGGTAGATGGAAAGGTAACAGAGGAGTTTGAAGTAAATAAACCTCTAAAAGTTCGCAATGACTACAGTGAGTGTAAACATAAAGTAGAAGTACACCCAGAGGGGAAAGCTTCTCTTACATACTTCAAACCACTCAAATATGATAAAGAATTAGATACTACACTTATAGCTTGTTATCCTCATACAGGTAGAACCCATCAGATAAGAGTCCATTTGTTTCACGTGAAACATTCAATATTGGGTGACCCTATCTATGGTTGTGACTTTGATAGTAGCAACAAATATTTAGAGGGCAACATATCAATCAAAGAGAGGCTCAAAGCTACAGGAGCTACTAGACTAATGCTACATGCACAGAGCCTTAGATTTGAGTATAAATCAGAGTTTTATATAGAGAGCAGGGTGGACTTTGAGGGGATGAAGAGTGAGATATGTAGGAGAGATGAGAGGGTATTTAATAAAAGTTAATAAGGTTTCTGCTATAATTAATTTGTAAACAAGTTGTTCTCCGCTTGATTGATTACCAAGCATTTAGATAAAGAAAAGGTAGCTAGAGCTTATTGCTTTGGCTACCTTTTTTTTTGGCTGATTTTAGCTGGGTGGGTTGGGTGAGGAATTATCTGAAAGGAGGACAACTTGCATTTACAACAGGTACTAATCATACTCATTATTGTTGTTATCTTAACCGTAGCACTCTATTGAGTAAAGAAGTGAGGAGTAATCAACCTCACTTTGATTGGTATCTTTTATTTCTCCTCATCACTCCGAGCCTCTTTGATAAACCAGCCACCACCTATTGCGACGACTAGTATAATAAATATCAATAAAAACAGATCTACTCCTGGCATCTACTCTCCCTTCTCTTGTTCTCTGAGCTGTCCACAGGCTGCACTGATATCAAGTCCTTTGGATTCTCTGATGGTGCACAATAATCCCCTTTGTGTTAAGTACTCCTGAAACTTCATCATATCCTTTTCATCAGGGCGCTTGAATTCTGTACCTCCATAGGGGTTGAAATATATTAGGTTGACTTTTGATTTGATTCCGTCAAGAAGACTAAGTAATTTTTTTGCAGCAGAGATGTCATCATTGACATTCTTGATGACAAGGTACTCGAACATCACACGCTTTCTATCATTGATAGGAAAGTTTTTGACAGCAGTGATGATGGACTCTATATTGTAAGCCTTATTGATAGGCATCAATTGCTCTCTCAGCTCATCATCAACAGCATGTAGAGAGATAGCGAGATTAATACCAAGCTCCATTTTTCCAAGTTTTTCTATCTTGGTACTGAGCCCACTTGTTGATACAGTTTGTCTATGGGTAGCGATAGCCATTCCCTCTGGATCAGAAAATATTTTGATAGACTTTGCAACATGATCTAGGTTGTCGAGAGGCTCACCCATACCCATATAGACGATATTGACACGGCGGTTGGCATCGATATCATTATCTTTTTTTATCATTAATAGCTGAGAGACAATCTCGCCTGCCGTGAGGTTCCGCATAAATCCCCCCTTGGCTGTCAAGCAAAAAGCGCAACCTACTTTGCATCCGACTTGTGATGAGATGCAGACGGTATAGCGTTTTTGATGTTTGATCGATCCATCTTCATGATATTGCTCAGCTTTCATCAAGAGCAGTACAGCTTCGACCGTATGACCGTCATGAAGCTCAAAAAGATACTTCCTACTACCATCGATACTATCTTGAATTAAAATAGTTTTCAGAGGCGTTAGCGTGAAGTTCTCTTCGAGATCTGCCCTCATAGCTTTGGGCAGATTTTTCATCTCATCAAACGAAGAGGCGTATTTATGATAAGTCCAGTTGTAGATCTGTTTGGCACGGAATGCTGGTTTGATCATCTCTGAGAGTTCTTGTTTTGTGTAGTCTTGTAGTATTTTTTTCATTATTTATCTTTTTCACTTATATATAATTTG
>QMKU01000321.1 GCA_003646525.1 Campylobacterota bacterium | reverse complement strand
TAATACTATCTGGTAAAACAGATTTTATGTTAGCAAGTGGAGTTATCATACCTAAAAAACCATTTTTCTTTATTCAGGAGTATAAAACAAGTATCCCAAATGGCAATCCCAAATGGCAACTATTGGCAGAACTACTAGTAGCTATCAACAAAAATAGTGAAAAATCTCTATTAGGTACTTTTATTATTGGACAATATTGGCACTTTGTTAGACTTACTAAAGAGGAGGGGGAAAAGTATACTTTTTCATCTTCTGATAGCTATGATAGTCTAAGGATGGATGATTTAGAGATTATCTACAAAAATCTACAGGCAGTAAAAAACTTGTATATAGATGATTGAGCTATGAAAATCTGGGCAGTTAATACAAATATTGTATTAGATCAACTTAGCAATATTAAACTAGGAAAAAGAAAAGCAAAAGGAGAATAAATGAGTATTTTAGTAAACAAAGATACAAAAGTCATCGTTCAGGGTTTCACAGGTAAAGAGGGTTCGTTTCATGCAGAGCAGTGTATCGATTATGGTACAAAGATCGTGGGCGGTGTCACACCAAACAAAGGTGGTCAAACACATTTGGGTCAACCTGTATTTAACACAGTGGGTGAAGCAGTAGCTACTACTGGAGCAACAGTCTCTATGATTTTTGTTCCACCTGCATTTGTAGGCGATGCAGTGATGGAAGCAGCAGAAGCAGGTATTGAGCTGGCAGTGATTATCACTGAAGGTGCTCCAGTCAAGGATATGCAAGCAGCCAAAGCGTATGCCACCAAGCATGGTATGATGACTATCGGACCAAATTGTCCAGGGATTATCACTGCTGAAGAGTGCAAGATCGGGATCATGCCAGGTACGATCTTCAAAAAAGGGAATGTAGGACTTATCTCTAAGTCTGGTACGCTAACTTATGAGGGAGCAAATCAGGTTTGTAATGAGGGTTATGGTATTACTACTGCTGTAGGTATCGGTGGAGATCCAATCATTGGTCTTTCATACAATCAAATTTTGCCAATGTTTGAAGCAGATCCAGATACTGAAGCGATCGTGATGATCGGTGAAATCGGTGGAGATCTTGAGATTCAAGCAGCTAAATTGATCAAAGAGCAGATCACAAAGCCAGTTGTAGCATTTATCGCTGGTCAAACTGCACCTAAAGGTAAAACAATGGGTCACGCAGGAGCTATCGTATCGGGTTCTGCTGGTACAGCCAAAGAGAAGATGGAAGCACTCGAAGCGGTAGGTGTCAAAGTCGTCGTCTCACCTGCTGAGATCGGTAAAGCGATAAAAGAAGTTCTTTCTAGATAAGGTAGGTCGGGGTGCCCTCGCTCCGATTAAAAGTGAAGAGTTTTACATTATATACAACTGATAAAATAGATCAAAAACCATAGTCTCGCACAAGATCAAATCACCCTATTTTTCTTGCTTCAAATTGTAACAAGTTATATTATCCTAACAATTATTATAGATTATTCATATACTCATTACCAAAACTAAGATATTCTTAATTATAAGTGAGACGGTAAATCTTATCACTTTATCAACACAACTAAACTTTAAAAGGGGAAAATATGGCAGCAATGGTAGCTCCCGAGAATACTCCAGTATGGGTAGATACGGCAAGATGCAAAGCTTGTGATATCTGTGTAGACGCATGTCCTGCAGGTGTACTTTCTATGATGGCAGAACCAACTTCAACTTTAGGTGCAATGATCTCTGTGGTTGCCCCAGAAGCTTGTATAGGGTGCAACGAGTGTGAACTTACTTGCCCAGATTTTGCAATCTATGTGGCGGAGAAAAAAGAGTTTAAATTTGCAAAACTCACAGATGCTTCAAAAGCAAGACAAGAGGCAATAGCAAATAATAAATATAGATTACCTGCGGGTTATTAAGGAGAATGAATGGCAACTAGAGAAGTAATATCAACTGGTAATGAATTGTCAGCGATCGCAGGTGTTGATGCTGGATGTGCATTTTTTGGAGGGTATCCATTAACACCATCTAGCGAAATAATGCATGTTATTTCTGATCTTTTACCTAAAGTTGGCGGTGCATGTATTCAAATGGAAGATGAGATAGGGGCAATTTGTGCAGTAATTGGTGCAGGAATGGCAGGAAGTAGAACTATGACTGCTACTTCTGGACCTGGTATGAGTCTCAAAGCAGAAAACCTTGGTCTTGCTCAGATGGCGGAAGTACCTTTGGTGTGTGTCAATGTAATGAGAGGTGGACCATCTACTGGTCTTCCAACTCGTGTATCTCAAGGTGACATCAAACAAGCGAGTAATCCATCACATGGTGACTATAGATCAATTACCCTATGTGCAGGTAACTTAGCAGAGTGCTATACAGAGACAGTAAGAGCATTTAACCTAGCTGATAGATTTATGCAACCTGTAATCGTTCTACTTGATGAGACTATAGGCCATATGCATGGTAAAGCAGATATCCCGACAGTAGAAGATGTAAAAGCTGGGATAGTTCCTAGAAAAACATTTGATGGATCTGCAGATGAGTATTTCCCGTATGAGTGTGGACCGACTGAGCCTGCAACACTGAACCCGATGTTTGAGGGATATAGATATCACTATACAGGGCTTCACCATGACAAAAATGGTTTCCCTACTGAAGAGATCGAAACTTGTAGAAAACTGATCCAAAGACTTGAAGACAAAGTAATGGCTCACCAAGATGAGATTGAACTCAATGAAGAGTTTATGTGTGATGATTTGACTGGAGCAGATGGCGAAGTACTCATCATCGCTTACGGTTCAGTTTCACTAGCAGCAAAAGAGGCTATCAAGCACCTTAGAGCTGATGGGATCAAAGCGGGACTATTTAGACCAATTACTATCTGGCCATCTCCTGCAAAGAGAATTAAAGAGATGACAGATAAGATCAAAAATGTTCTATGTGTAGAACTGAATATCAGACAATATACAGAAGAGATAGAGAGAGCTTCAGGAAGACTTGATTTAGAAGGTCTTTACAAAGTAAATGGTAGACCAATCTCTCCTAATGAGATTGTAAGTAAAGTTAAGGAGGTATTT
>QMKU01000320.1 GCA_003646525.1 Campylobacterota bacterium | reverse complement strand
TTCCCCGATTGGCTTGCCATCAATATCTTTTATGTTACGAACATTTTCCCTTTCAGTCTTCCTGTTCGGCGGATAGATATATCGTAATCCATTCATATCCCAGACAAAAAGATAACGATCGCCCTGTAGCCATTGACTTCCTTTTTCTCTGAAAAGACCAAATGCCTTCTCTCCTTTTTTCGCTATCAAATCAGCACCACGTTCGACAAACTGCTCCAGTTCGATTGCTGAACCATTCTCTTTCAATTCTGCATCAAGATAATACCCACTACCGACAACCCATTCAAATGGTTTAAATGATAAAACATAGGATCTCTTTGGTTGAGCAGTGGTCTGATTTTTCTTTGGAAACCAGTACTCAACATACCCGCCACCGGCTTTACCTTTTGTCAATATCTCTTTTATGTAGAATGCACCCTTTTTATCCTTGTCCTCAAGCCTACTCTTGCCTTCCACATCCTTTCGACAATACAAAACTACATTGACACCTTCTGTCGTATCCGCCCAAAAATATCCTTCGGAGTCATACCTGAGCTCTCGTAAAAGATCAGCACCAAGCTTTTTTGCCTCTACGAAACTCATTTCACCTTTTTGATGTTTTGCATAAATTGCCTGCAACATACTGACTGCCGTTTCAACTTCGCTCTTGATCAGCATATCCTTGGCTGATGAAGCTTCCAGTTTTACATCCTGCGCAACGACTGGTAAAGATAAAAACAGTATATTTAGAAAAACTGAAAACACGGTCATTACTATCTTTTTCAACTCTAATAAGCAGGTTTATTTTGTTTTAGATGCATTCATTGCTGTTTAATATGACATAAAGAGTTTAAGTCATATAATAGAAGTGAAATGCAAAAGGAGATGTTATGAAGAGAAAAGAAATTATATTTGCAGTCATTTTAATGTTATCTGCTTACGCACAAGCAGATGATCAACAGTCGTCCAAAGAGCAGCTTATCACACCTACCTTATGGGTGCAGGCGCCTGATATGTTCGCATGCAATCTGACTAATGTGAATCAAAAGACACAAACCGTGCAAGTGCGTATCATTACCAATGGTAAAGTACTGCTGGAGAGCAAAAAGCTTTCTCTTAAGCCAAAGCATACGACAAACCATGCCGTAGAGGGTCTACCAAAAGGTGCTCCAATGTACTGTGAATTTACCGTGGAAGGATCCAAGGAGATGTATCGCGGGGCAGCCAAACTCTTCCCTACCCCTGCCAACAAAGACTTCACTGCCGGCAATTACTCCGCTGCCAGTGACACTGTTGCTATTGCTGCGCAATAGATCAACACAATCTATACAAAACGAGTGGAAAACTCCACTCGATAAATTCCTACCCTGAGAGTGTGAAGAGGTATATTGCCCCACGCTCTTTCATCGCATCAAGCAAAAATAGCCTTTCAGGTCGTTTCCACTTCAATATTTCAATCTCCCGGATGCACCACTTTAGGCTTAGAATACTTGATCGGACCATTTTTCCATTCTGAGTGCTTATACCATTCATCAGGATATCCAACCTCTTGTGCCATTTTCCCTGGCTCATTGACATAACCATCACTGTATTTAGCAACTAATTTCCATGCAAGCTCCCACCACTCTTTAGCAACTCTGCTGGCTTGTGTCTGAGAGTACTCTGTCAGTATTTCTCTGACTTTGGCAGGATCTTCTTTGTAGACTTTGAGTGCTGTTTTATCCATTGCCTTGATACTCTTTAGTTCTTCGAGTTCCAACTCACTCTGTTTTTCTTTGATATCTTTAATGATATAACTATATTTGAGTGCTGCCCAGTTGGCTACAAAGTTAAATGCCCACCAGGCACTTTCTTGATCAAGCTTATCACTAAAGCCAGTATAGTAGGGCGCAGGAACGGGATTGTCAGCGCCTGCATAAAAAGGTGTGATAACAGAACTCATCGCCTCATCCGGTGCAAACCAAAAGAGTCCACCAATAGGATCCGGAAGCCAACTTCTGGCTTGAGCTACATAAGTGTAGCCGGAGCGATAAATAGAGAGAGGTCTCTCCCAGGCACCCTTATGACCAGTTAGCTTACCTGTATCGTTACCTGCGTCCATAGATCCCGGATATCGGTAGGGATTACCAAACGGACCCGCTGTTACTCCTTTGGTTTGATCAAAGGGAGTATCTTGATAGTGATCACGATAGAGATTGATCACATCAAGAATTTCCAGTTTTTTATCCGGCTTGATGGAGAAGGGGTACTTTTTGGTAAATCCATCTTTTGCCCAGGGAGAAAGTTTTAGAGAGGGAGCCAGTTTTGACTGTAGTCTCCAAACTCTACGAAGGGAGTAGTAGGGGTGACTGTATTCACCTTCACTGACAGTTCTCAGCCAATCAAGCTTTCCTTTCTTTGGATCCCACCACTTATGCTTTTTTGCTATTTCATGCAAATCTTTACTGTAGAGCATATCGGGATCATTAGTATCGATCTCTCTGATCCTAAATTCATTGGCAGCAACGAAGATCTCTCCATCAGGAACTCTCTTTGCTACCCAGAGACCACCTTTGTTTTCAGGGCTGGGAGCAATTTCAATCACCCATCCTTCATTTTTATCTGCAACAGGGAGTGTTTCACCTGTACCGTAATATCCATAAGTTTCTATCAGTTCACCGATGAGCTTGATAGCGCATCTGGCTGTTTTACAGCGTTCCAATGCAACACGGGAGAGTTCAGCACTGTAAAATATCAGTTTGCCGGGTTTGGGTTCAACGGTCATTTTTGCGCCATTGGTTGCTTCACCAAACATCAATTGGTGTTCATTCATCAATCCATAACTGCCATCAAAGTAGGCATAGGTATGAGCCACTTGAGGAATGAAGCCCAGAGGGATACTTTGGGGCATATCATTATCGATATAGACGGATCCTCTGTGCGTTCCGACATAGCGTCTCAGGTCACTTGCATTAAACTCTGGTCTGCTTCCTAACGCAGCAGCATCACAATATACGGGACGCATCGATCCCGGCTTATGATCAGCTGCTGGGACATAGACAAGACGATTATCAAACATTTCACTGTCATC
>QMKU01000319.1 GCA_003646525.1 Campylobacterota bacterium | reverse complement strand
TATATTTTCTTTTTTTCCTTCTTCTGAAAAACGAAGCTCATCTATTATTTCTATTTTACTTATTATACCTTGTCGTAAATTATTTATAAAATGATTTTTCCCATCCGTATCAGGCTTTCTGCTCAAGATGAGATCATAGGCATTGTCCACAAACGCTTCATCATCGTATTTGGTAAAGTCTGATATGTCATATTGTTTATCTTTGTTCATTTACAGTGTACTCCTTCGGATAGGTTTTATTTTATTTAGAATATGATCAATATTTTGACTCACCATAAAATTATAGAGCCTAAGCATTCTAATATTATGAGATTTTGCTTCTTCTGAATGATACAATAATCTTATAGTGTCTTTTTTGGATGCCCCTTTGCTTTCCATGTTGGATAGGTGACACTCCAAACCATCAGCATCCGCTTCCCGCTTCATAAAAGAAAAATATATTTGCCTGATAAACTCTTCATCTTCATAATCCAAAAAATCATCTATATGATATAATATTCTTTCCTTGTCGACAATATTATCACTATTGTTTCTTATACTGTTTTTTATCTCTGACATAATCTCTTCGACAGATATATTCTCCATTTGTGCGACTCCCTATTGCATCATTGACCCAATCACGCAGGTATATTATAACATTTTAAATTTTATTCTTTTTCTTTATATTGATTTTTTCCTTTGATATTTTTGTACAAAATCCCTATATTCTTTTTTTCCCATTACGGTCACATTTTTGATTGAATTATATAGTTCACTCTCCTCCTGTATCATCTCCTTCAGAATCTCCAAGGCTTCAGGAAAATCATTTTGTAACTCGATCTCCTTCTTATATCCTTCTCCTCCTGCATTTGAGCTACCTTCTGCGATACCTTTGTTTAAGCCAAGAATCTCATTGACTGCTTCTATAAATCCCTTGGTATTATCCTGTCTTCCAATAATCAAAAAATCTCTATCAGAAAATTTCTCCAATAATTCCTCACTGGCAATTAGGTATCTTAGCTGTTCATTTATAACTGTGCGATAAAAAGCACCTTTCTGCTCAAGTAATTCAAACAAGGTATTTTCTGCCACACTTTTATTGAATACATGGTCTGTATCAACATTTTTTACATGATTATAGAAAGAGATAATTCTTGAAATAGGTTCTCTTAAAACATTTAAAAATATACGGGGTTGTATAGTTTTCATTTTCAAAAAAGTATCAATTACCTGATGTCCCCCTATCATCTCATACGAAGAGGCTTCGATATAATCTTGCTGCAAATCTTTTATAGTAGGATAGTCTAAATGCCTATCACTCCAAAAATATTTATTATAATTATTTAACAACCATGCCGTTCTCAAATAAGTTCCAGCCGTCTTTGGAATATGGATATACACCACAACCTTTTCAGGCATATTCTCCAGCATATATTTATATTTGAATTCATTTGAGTTTTTGATACCCCTGACCATTGATTCTATGTCTTTATATTTGACCATATGAGACCGTATAGCTTCTTTACTTTCTGGCTTTCTATTCAAAAGTGCTTTATATATACTTATTACATCATTTTCACTAATCACTAATCTATGCTCTCCATAATTTCATCAATTCTTTTCCTATATCGATCGGCCACCGCATCAACACTAAAGTTTTTCTCGATATACGCTTTTGCATTTTTGACTTTATTGTCTCGTAGGATATCATCCTGATAGGCTTCACGCATAGCCTCTACTGCACTTTCTATCCTTGGCTCTGCCCACTTTTGACCTGGAATCACAAAAATATAGTCATCTTCACTGAGATAAACTTCATCATACTCAACCAGCCAACTATTCTCCTGATTGCAGAACTCCATATTGCCAGAGTATGCTGTTGCTATGATCGGCAGACCGAGATTCATCGCTTCTATCATCCCAAAGCCCCAACCCTCTGATCTGTGCAGTGAAATATAGCAGTCTGCACCTTTTTTGAACTTGAGAAGATCCTCATAGGAGAAGGTCTCATTCACAAGCACGATACGGTCATCCATATCTATGATGGCATCTATCGCTTCCCATATCTTCAACTGTATAGGATCCTGAACACGATATCTATTGTGTGTCTTCACTATCAGCTTGACACTCTCTTCTACAGGGAAAGCCGCTTGAAAAGCCCTGAGTACTCCTATGGGGTTCTTTCTCTGTATAAAGGAAAAAGAGTCAAAAGTAGTCAAAAATATGAAATCATCATCTGCAAATCCGTATGAATCCATCAGAAATACTCTGGACTCTTCATTGCTCTCCTGCTCTTCCTCTCCGTAAGCCATATGAACATTCGTCACCGGCTTATCTGCTACTGGCTGATATTGTCTTATCCCATAATCAGTAGATACCCAAATTTCATCTACGATATCTATCCCCAAGCTATGACACTTTGCGGGTGTACTCAATTCCCAATAGAAATAGCCGATATTGTAAGCATCTGTAAAAACATCTGGCATATAGGCTATAGCATCTGGCAGTGCCTCTGCATTGAGATGGATAATATTTATTTTTGCTTTTTTGGGGAGCTGGCTGACATCATTTACCCTACTGTATCCTTCGGGTGCCGGATTGTCTTTGTCAAAATTCACTCGATGGACTCCGTAGCCAGCTTTCTCAAATATATCAGCTGACAATCTTGTAGCCTGTCCAAGACCAGAGGCTTTCTCGAAAGGTCCGATCACCTGAATATCAAATGCCTCCACATCATCAGGGACTGTGTATCGAAATGCCTCAGCTCTATTTTTGCCACACACTGTTGTAGTACTTTTTGTTTCGATGTCAAATCTATCAAACAACAGAAACTTTTTGACATTATCATATGATAGCATCTCTATTATCTCTACCATCTCTTCGGGGACTTCACCTTTTTTGTCAACGATACTCATCACGGCTGATTGGATGAGATTAAATTTGCCACTCTTTTTTTTGAAAAAGGAATCTAGTATATTCGTTGGTACAAATGTGAAAAAATAGCTATTTTCTTTGAGTGCGTAGAGTATAAAAGATAGATAAAAGAGAAATCTTTCGTCGTCATTCTGGAGTT
>QMKU01000318.1 GCA_003646525.1 Campylobacterota bacterium | reverse complement strand
TTGCTATGAAATTTTTTGAAAATGATACTGTTGCTGTAGGATTGGTGATCGGTGCAGTGATCGCCAATATCTATACTCTGACCATCACGATGATAGATAGTGCCAAAGAAAAAGAGGATTTCTAATCCTCTTTTTTATATAAACTTAAAAATAATATTAATTTCGTCACTAAATTTATAAGGGATCCAAATTGGAACTTAAAAGCGTATGGATATCAATCTTTGTCACATTTATTATTCCTCTTTTTGTGTCGGCAGAAGTGCTTCCCTCTGCGATCAAAGCAGAGATCAATAAACATAAGTTCAATCGAAACGATGTGGCGATCTACATCAAAGAGACAGGAAGAAACAAGGTTGTAGCTTCACTAAATATAGACAAAACTATGCTACCTGCTTCAGTGATCAAAGTCTATAGTGCCTATGCTGTATTGCTAGAACTTGGGTACAACTATCGCTGGTCTACAAAGTTTTATTACACAGGTAGATTGCAAAATGGCATACTCCATGGCAATCTAGTAGTCAAAGGTTTTGGGGATCCGACACTCAGGACGGCAGATTTGCCTGGCATTGTTGCGGCACTGAAGGCAAAGGGTATCAAGAAGATCAAGGGCAATATTGTCATCGATCGTAGCTACTTCACCGTCCCAAAACGAGATAGTTCTCATTTTGACAAAAATATTTATAGCGCGTACAATGCAATGCCTGATGCATTGATGTTCAACCAACATCTCAGTAAATTTACCATTAGTACTAAAAATGGACGACATCAGGTCAAAAAATATATTCCTGGTGAAAGCTATCGTGTGGTCAACAAGATACGGAGCGTTTCGGGAAGTTGCACAAAAAGTCGTTCCTGGCCAGCTATCAAAGTTAATCATTCAACTGAGATACCTACGCTGGTTGTTTCAGGAAAACTCTCCAAGCGTTGCAAGAAACGAACCTATACCTACATCATCACAAAGTCTTACAAAGAGTTCTACGCCGCCTTCAAACGAGAGATCAAGCGTGCTGGCATCAGCTATAATGGTCGGATGATGCTAGGCAAACTGCCTGCTGGGTCAAAGAGTCTCTATACACATCACTCTGCATCGCTAGAAAAGATCATCTCAGTGACATCAAAAAAGAGCAACAACCTCTATGCAAGACATCTACTTCTGACGCTTGGTGCCAAAATCTATGGTTCACCAGCCAATCTCAGCAAAGGTCGAAGAGCTGTGACACAGATATTGAATCGTTATCGTCTGCTAGATACTCCCAATTGCCACATAGACAATGGTTGCGGTCTCTCTCGGATCTCCAAGATCACGGCTCGAAGCATGGCAAGAGTACTTGACCATGCATACAAAGGCTATGGCAAACGATGGATGAATACACTCTCCATCGCTGGTACTGATGGCACGATCAGGCGACGCTTCCAAAATACGAATGTGAAGAATCGGGCTTGGATGAAGACAGGCACCCTCAATAATGCAAAAAATATTGTCGGCTATGTCAAAAGCAGATCTGGTAAACTCTATACTGTTGTGATCCTGACAAACGGAAAGCGTGCGAGATGGCACGGCGCAAGTTTGGAAAATTATATCATGAAATGGTTGGTCAAATATGAAGGCACAGGGGTGAATGGAGGTGTAGATCCTGTCCGTGAAAAATTCAGGCTAAAAGACAAGATACTCTGGGGCGACACTGTGAGTTCTTCTCCGCTTAAGAGTCTGAAATCAACTACTCTCTCTTCTCATGGCTACTTTATACAAGTTGGCTCATTTACTAATTATCCAGATAAGGCTTTTTTGAATAACTTAAAAAATAGAGGATTTGCTTATCGTATGATCAAAGCAAAAAGCCTCTTCAAGGTATTGGTCGGCCCCTATGCCAATCGAGCTGAAGCGAGTAGTCCACTCCAAACTATCAAGAAAAATATACCTGGTGCCTATATCACACAACTGTAAGACTACCCCCCCAATGCCAATGAAATAAGGAATTAATGTAGGGGCAATCCCTTGTGGTTGCCCTAATTAGGGTAGCCACTTAGGGCTACCCCTACAAGTTTTATTCAAAAAAAGCTTATTTCATTGGCATTTAGGCTACCCCAAGGAATTTTCATTACAATTTGACATCTTTTAGTGTTAAATACTATCTTCTGTTTATACTTCACTCTATATTCCATAAAGGATAAGCAGTGAAATCCATCAAAGAGTTGCATCAGGATGATAAGCCAAGAGAAAAATTAGCACGAAAAGGTACACAATCACTCAAGAACGACGAGCTACTATCGGTACTACTAGGTTCTGGCGTGAAAGGCAAAGATGTTCGCAAGCTCTCCAAGGAGATCATTGCACTCTTTGATCAGGATTTTGATGCTTTGAGCTTGGAGAGACTGTGTCATATCCATGGCTTGGGTTTGGCAAAAGCATCGCAGATTCTTGCTGCTATCGAACTCTCTAGACGCTATCTTATCCAAAACAACCAACGAATAACTTCTGCAAAAGATGTTTATGAAGAGCTTTATGCCTTTTGCAAAAAGAAGCAGGAGCATTTCCTGATGATTACTCTCGATGGGGCATCCCATATCATAGAGACGCGTACGATATTTATCGGTACGCTCAACCAAAGCATGGTACATCCCCGTGAAGTATTTGCAAATGCGATCAGTGATCGTGCGGCAGGTATCATTATCGCCCACAACCACCCCTCAGGCACACTAAAGGCTAGCCAAGCAGATATCCAAATCACCCAACGCCTCAAAGAGGTTGCCAAACTAGTAGGAATCGAACTACTTGATCATGTGATACTTGCCTCTGGAGGGTATTTTAGTTTCTCTGAAGAGGGACTTTTGGGTTGAGGCTAACCTAAGAGACCTCCCAATTATACTTCTATACATGGGGAGATTTATTTTTGTACAGTTCCTTGCTTACTCTACTTCAGCATCAATGACATCATCGTCATCTGCTTTTTTGGCACCTTTGGCATCACCTTCTTGTTTTCCTTGCTCTTTGGCATAGACTGCCTCAGCAAGCTTATGGCTCTTCTCTGTCAAAGTCTTCACCTTCTCTTCGATC
>QMKU01000317.1 GCA_003646525.1 Campylobacterota bacterium | reverse complement strand
TGAGAAGATTAAAAATTTAGATCAATCCGAAGTTAGCGATGAAAATAACCCTGCGTCGACGGCAAACGAGGTTAATGAGTATTTAGCTAAAATAAACGCTTTGGTTTATCAACATTTTAATCCACCGCAAAACTCACAGGGAAATAGCGTGAAAGCGGTTATTGAGCTTAGCGCGATAGGAAAAGTGCTTGATTTCAGAATTCTTAGTTACTCGTCTAGCAACTCTTTAAATCAAGAGTCCGACAAGGTAAAAGAGAGTCTCAAGAGAGTCGTCTTTCCCGTAAATCCAGAAAATAAATCTAGTAGAACAATCGTTATACTAACATCTAAGGAGTAAATTTGAAAATATTTTTAACGCTGATAACGTTATTTACGTTAGCGTTTAGCGACGCAACGATAGAGGTAATAAAAAAAGTCGAGTCCCTTCCATCCTTTGGAGTTGAAGACTCCTCTAAAAGCTATGACAATACGTTTAGATTAAAGTTCTTTAAATCTCTTATAGCGGATTTAAACGTTATTTCGATATTTAACGTCGATAGACATCATAGAGTGGTTGATTATGACGATGAGAACGTAGACGTTGAGAACAAAGAGAAAAATTTTGTTTTGCGATATCAACTATTAGAGGGCGATAGTGGAGCCTTAAATTTAGATTTAAAACTTTTCAGGGATAACGAACAAGTTCTAAGTAAAAAATACAAAATAAGTAGAAAAGAGATATATATGTTCGTATCTCACGCCATAGCGTACGATATAAACAAATATATGGGTGAACCGTCGGTCGAGTGGATGAAAAGAAAGGTTATTTTTTCAAGAGTCGTTAAGCCTAAAAAGAGTGAAATAGTGATTGCGGATTATACTTTAACGTATCAACACGTTATCGTAAACGGTGGATTCAACGTATTTCCCAAGTGGGCGAACAAAGAACAAAGCGCGTTCTATTATACTTCGCTTGATGGTTTGAAACCTACTCTTAAGCGCGTTGACGTTAAGACGGCTAAAATTAAAACAATCATATCTTCGGATGGAATGATGATCTGTTCAGACGTTAGCGATGACGCCAAAACGCTGCTTTTAACAATGGCTATGGATGGTCAACCGGACGTCTATACTTATAACGTAAATTCAAAGAAATATAAAAGAGTCACTAAATATGGAGGAATCGACGTTAACGCTCAGTTTATGGAGCGAGACAAGATAGTGTTTATATCCAATAGACTTGGATATCCTAACGTGTTTTCTAAAAAACTTGGAAGCGGTGAAGTTGAACAGATGGTCTATTATGGAAATTCGAACTCGGCGTGTAGCGGGCATGGAGAGTATATAGTTTACAAGGCTAGAGAGAGTTCAAACGCTTTTTCTAGAAATACTTTCAATCTGCATCTGATATCCACCAAAACCGACTTTATTAGAAGGTTGACGGCAACGGGCGTTAATGAATTTCCTAGGTTCTCAAAAGATGGCGACGCCATTTTGTTTATTAAAAATTACAAGGCGCAGAGTTCGATCGGAATCATAAGACTAAACTATAATAAAAATTATCTTTTCCCTCTAAAATATGGGCGAGTTCAGTCTATGGACTGGTAGAAAAATCCCGTTTATGGAGTTTTTAAATTCTATTTATATATTTTGGGTATAATTGCCAAATTTAAAATTTTAAGGAATTGAGATATGAAAAGTATAGTACTTTCAAGCGTTGTAACTGCGCTATTGTTATTTACGGGATGCGCGGATAAAGAACCTGTAATAGATGATAGTTCTACTAATCAACAAGTAGTACAAGAGGTAGAAGACGTTAAAACGGAGACTGTCTCATCGGAAAATTCTATGATGAACTCAAGCGGCATGAACATGAGCATGAGCGAAATTGAAAATCAACTACCTGCAATCTATTTCGCTTTTGATAAGTTCTCAATCTCTTCAGAGATGCAATCCGACATATCGACTGGCGTAAGCATTGCAAACGACGCTGGAAGCGACTTTAACGTTAAACTTGAAGGTAATTGCGATGAGTGGGGTAGTGACGAGTATAACTTCGCTTTAGGTCTTAAGCGCGCTAACGCGGTTAAAAAAGCGTTAATCGCGGAGGGCGTTAGCGAAAGTCGCGTCTCTATGGTAAGTTATGGCGAGAGCAACCCAACTTGTAGTGATAAAACTCAAGAGTGTTGGTCTAAAAACCGTCGCGTAAACTTCAAGCTCCTTCCGTAATTCAATGAATCGCTTTACTATAGCCTCGCTATGCGTGGCTATTGCGCCTTTTTTCCTGCAAGCCGCCGAACCATCCGCGTTTGGCGCTGGAAATCTTAACGCTCCAAATCCTTATGGTCTTACTTCAAATGAAAAAGTAATTTTACAAAATAAAAATAGTCTTAACGACGTGAAAATAAAAAGTAACAATCAAGCTAACGAGGTTGACTCCTTGCGAGAGAGACTTGACGGTCTTCAGAGTATAATAGAGAGTTTAAGTAGAAAAGCGCATAATAACAAGATAACTCTTAAGCAGTTAGACGAACAGAGCTCTCAAGATAGCGAGAGCGCGGACGAGTATGAGAAGCGATTGAGTGAAGTTACTCAGGCAAACGCTCTGAGTATTGAAAAGATAAACACGATTCTTCCGGAACTCTCAACGATTATTGATTCAATTAACTCTACATATATCACCAAAACGGAGTTTAACGCTCTGGTTGACGACGTTAACAAGTTTAAATCCTTAATGGCGAGTGATTTAAAGGGTAAGAAGAGTGGCTCGAAAAGCTCAACGTTCGCAAATATGTCAAATGGAGAGGTAGCGACTAAGGCGCAGGCGTTTTTTAAGAAAAAATACTACACCGACGCCATTAAGTATTACTCCTATTTAATAGAGAAGAATTACAAGCCGGCTTACGCTCACTACGTAATTGGCGAGATGAACTATAAGAGAAAAAATTACTCTAACGCCATTTCATACTTTAAAAAGAGCGTTTCACTATATTCAAAGGGCTCGTATATGCCTAATCTGATGCTGCATACGGCGTTATCTATGAAAAATAGCGGTGATAATAAAAACGCTCAAGCGTTCT
>QMKU01000316.1 GCA_003646525.1 Campylobacterota bacterium | reverse complement strand
GCTGCACATCATCTGCTACTATCCCACTCTCTTTTGCCACACGAAAAACCTGCTTGAAGTGCCCAGACTGGCGTGCATCCACAACACAGGAGACACGCTTCGCACCCAAGACTTCTGAGCGATACCAGAGTGCTGCAAGATCTGTCGTCGCATAGAGATAACCCCCGTCTCCCTTCTGGACAATCACGGGCACCTCTTCACCTTTGAGAAAAACACACTTGGCACCTTCACTTACCTGTAGCTGTCCTTTGCTCTCAAGTATTTCGATCACTTGGGGAAGTTTTTCATTGTAAGAACTCTCAGCACGCACATCTTTTCTCGTAAGTTTAATCCCCAACTTGTCATAGATCTCTTCACAATGCCCCAGTGAAATGTCGATAAATTTTTGCCACAAAGCAAGACAGTGAGGATCTCCACTCTGTATTTTGACCACATACTCCCTAGCTCTATCGGCAAAAAGTTTCTCTTCATCAAATCTTTTTTTGGCATCTCTGTAGAATTGCTCAAGATCTTTGAGGTTTTCACTGCCTGACTCTTGACCAATCTCTTCGAGATGAGCGATCAACATCCCAAACTGTGTACCCCAATCACCAATATGATTTTGACGGATCACCACATCACCCAAAAAACTTAGCAGATTAGAGAGAGTATCTCCGATAATGGTTGAACGCAAATGTCCTACATGCATCTGTTTCGCCATATTGGGACCAGAATAGTCTATGACTACCCTGTCTGGGTGAGACTTCTCTTCCACACCGACACGCACATCATTGAGGATCTCCCCTGCCTCTTTCCCGAGCCAGACATCATCAAGCCAGATATTAATAAACCCAGGACCTGCAACTTCAACTTTTGAGATCATACCTTCCGTGTCGATCTCTGCCGCCACCTCTGTAGCAATTTCCCGAGGATTACGCTTGAGAGATTTTGCAAGTGACATGATACCGTTGAACTGATAATCCCCAAACTCTGGCTTGGTTGCCTCTGTGACGCTGACAGACTCTATACTGATAGAAGATTTAGTCAAGGCATTTGCAATAAGTTGATTGATTTGTTGTTTTAGTTTCATAAGTTTTCCATAGAATTAAGATATTTTGAGAATTAAGCTATTTTGGAAGTGAGCTACTTTGGAGAGATTCTCAACGCTCAGCGCTCAGCGCCAAACGCTGAATAATTATGCGTTTTCGCTTTTTGTTTCTGTAGCTTTTGTTTCTGTTGTCGCAGAAGAAGCTTGCTTTTCGATCTCTTTCGTCGGAGGAGTAGCATCAGCAATCTCATCTTCTTTGATAGCTTTTTTGAAATCCTTGATCCCTTTTCCCATGCCCTTGGCAAGATCTGGTATCTTTTTGGCTCCAAAGAGCAATACCACAATTGCTAAGACGATCAGTAGTTCTGGCATACTTGGCATACCCATGTCAATCCTTTGTTTAAACTCCGTTAAGAAGCTGTTGGTAAATTTTTGTTAATTATACTTGAAAATATTTAAGGATAGGATAGTGTATCACTTATCTCCTAGCCATTTTTTGATAAATGCTTCCTCTTCATCTCGACTACACTTAAGTCGGGCCGCATTGGCGACAATGATAAACTCTGTGGCTGCCTGCTCCACTGTACCATTTACAATGACAAAATCGTACTCGGAAATGGCACAAATTTCCTCTGTCGCATTACTCAGTCTTTTTTGTATGACAGCATCATCATCCGTACGGCGTGAATGCAATCTCTCTTCAAGCTCTACAAGTGTCGGAGGTGTAACAAAAACAGATGTGGTGATGCCATTCAATTTTTCACGGATCAGTCTGTGGCCCTGCACATCAATGTCAAAGATAACAAGCTTTCCCTTTTTGAGTGCTGCCTCCACTGGCTTGAGTGAAGTTCCATAATAATTCCCATGTACCTGTGCGTACTCTAGAAAGTTTCCTAACTTGATATCCTCCTCAAAAGATTCACGGCTCACGAAAAAATAGTCCTTGCCATCTGACTCTCCCACTCGTGGAGATCTTGTCGTTGTGGAGATAGAGAAATAATACTCTCCTATCGCATCTGATGCGGTGTGAATGATCGTACTCTTTCCTGCCCCACTCGGTCCAGACAGAACCAATATTGCTCCTGGCATCTCTACTCCTCTTTTGGAAATTTTATTGTGATACTCACCTCAGCACCCCCAAGTAATTTCCTTATTTTTCTAGGCTTCATTTCAAACAAAGACTCTAAAAGTTTTTCTTCAAATCCTGTGCTAGACTTCTGTTTCTCTTGGGTCTGATAATTTTTTTCGATACCCTCATCGTCTAGCTCCATCTCATCTTTGCCTATCCTCTCCTCATTGACTTCTAAATCATCTTCAAGTAGGAGCTGCTTAATGATTTCGATCTCTCCACCGTCCAATACAGAATAATCTTCATTTGTGATCTCTTCGGTAAGCGAAATACTCTTTTCGGAGACTAGAGCACCTTCCTTCTCCTCCCTGTCCGACAACGCAGACTGCAATACTGTCATAATCTCCGAAGGGAGAAAAGGCTTCAGGATTACTCGATCAATTTCATCGATGATACTCTCTTCCTGCGTACTAAACAAAATTTTCTCTCCGACATTCATTTTCCGAAGATAAGTACTAATTTGTTTAGCATCACAGCATTTCTCATCGAGGAAAACCACATCATAATAGACTTCTGAGATCTTCTCCAAACTATCTATCTCATCGATGCGGATAGTATCATCATCATTAGTATTCCAAGAGAAGAGTCTGGAAATGACGGGGTTGGTATTGATGAGTAGGATACGCATAAGCAATTTCTCCAATTTAAAGTAATCATGTATTCTATACTAAGTTGTGTTAAGGCTAACCAAACGAGATAAGGAAGCTCCCAAAATAGCTTTATGAGGTTTTTCATAAACAAGGCAATCATTTATAGGACTAGCCTTAGGCTACCCCAAGGGATGATTTGAGGGTAGTCTACAAAAACTCTCGTTTGACATATTCGATTGCCTCAGCAAGACTACTGATCTCTCCCTCTATCTGCAAAGCATAGAGGATATCCAAAATATCTCCAAATTTTGGTGACGGG
>QMKU01000315.1 GCA_003646525.1 Campylobacterota bacterium | reverse complement strand
GTAGAGAAATAGCCCGAGATGATATTGGCAAGCTGTTCAATCTTTGGTTTTTTGGTGATGGACTCTTCTAGCAGACTGACGATTGAGCTGAGCAGTGATCCCGAAGCATCTTTGAGTGCTTGATAATGGATAACTGAGTCAAGGCAGATAGAGCCGCTCAGTATTGCATCCCCGTTCTTCTTGTAGACAGGTTCACTCTCCCCCGTGAGAGAACTTTCGTCAAAAGAGCCCTCTCCGAAGGTAATCTCTCCATCGATAACTACTTTTTCTCCTGGTTTGAGCTCGATGATATCTCCGATGACAATGTTTTTAATACTGACTAAATTTTTGCTGTTGTCGGCTACTACTGTAACTTCTGTCGGAGTGCTTCCCATGATGGAGTCTAGGGTATCCACTGCCTGTTTTTTGCTCAAGACTTCGAGGTATTTTCCTACCAATACAAAGGTGATGATCATCACGACCGAATCGAAATAAACATCTCCCCTCTGGGTCACCATCGCATAGATAGAGTAGAGATAAGCAGAGAGTGCTCCTGATGCAACAAGCGTATCCATATTGACCACTCTGTTTTTGTATCCATAATATGCACCGCGAAAAAAGATCCATCCACTATAAAAGAGTACTGGTGTAGCGAGGAGGAATTCTGCCACATTGAGTATATCTTTGAACTCCTGTTTCATCCCTGTGAAATAGCCAGCATAGTGTGCAATGGCAATCCACATGATATTCATCGTGCCGAAGATACCTACAAGGATACGAGAATAATAATCTTTTCTTGTTTTGACTGCTCGCTCTTCTTGAAGTTTGGGGTCATAAGGATAAGCATTGTATCCGATAGAGCGGATGGTTTCAATGATTTGAGAGAGTTTGATCTCTTCGGGATCCCAGACGACTTTTGCTTTGTTGTTGGTGTAGTTGATAGTGGCTTCGATGATGCCGTCAGTTTTGTGTAGTACCTTTTCATTGAGCCAGACGCAAGCGGAGCAGTGGATACCTTCGATGATGAGATTGATTTCGTAGAGTCCATCATCATGTATTTTGATATATCGTTTCCTGAAGCCATCAAGATCAAACTTTTCAAGATCTTCATCGTGGGGAGTGGCAGGCTGAAGTGTCGTATCGCCCAGTTTGTCATAGAAATTTCCGAAACCCTCTTCATTGAGTAGATGATAGACTCCCTGACAGCCTTTGCAACAGAAGTAGAGTTGTTTGTCATTTTCTTGTTCTGCGATCATGACAGCTTCGTCAAATTCTAGATGGCAGTGGGTACAAATAACTTTGGACACATCAACTCCTCAAAATTTTATTTTCATGTTTGTTTGGATTTTATCTAAAAAAGAGTAAGATTACACAATGAATACATTGATACTTTCTGTTTTGACCCTTATTATTTTTGAGTTGCTTGAAGCTTGGTGGCAGCGATCCGATACGATGTTGGGTGTGCTTGCCAATGGTTATCACTATTATCAAAAAAGTATTTTTCTTTTTTTGTTGATGCATCCGAGCTTCTATTTTGTCTTGTTTGTCATCCTCTCGACCCAGATACTCAATGGTTGGATGGTCACGATCCTCCTCCTCAAGAGCGTTGATATCTTCTTCAAGATCACCATGATGCAAAATATTTTTGTTAAAAATCAGATTGATGAGTTATTGGGATCCTTTTTGGAAGAGCCCTTGAGTCCGTGGATCTTTCTCACGGGTGTCTCACTCTATCCTTTTCTGCTCTTTTATGTACTCACCTAAGGAGCATTGAGGAAGCTTCCTGATTTTAGTTCTATTCCTTATATACCGCATCTTTATTTAGTAGTTTTCTTGTCTCGTTTAAGAGAAAAGCTATCTCAAAAGGTTTACTCATCAAACTATCTGCACCTGCGGCATAAACTTCATCTTGGAGAGTATTACTTGTTGCTGTGAGCATAATGATAGGTATATGTTTTGTAGCCTCATTTTGTTTGATTATTTTACAAACTTCAATACCGCTAATGCCACCTAGTCTAAGATCAAGAATGACAAGATCAGGCATCTCCTCTTCGATCGCTTCGAGAGCATCCTCTCCACTCAACGCAACACTCAAGTCATAAAGTTCATCTAGTACGCCAAGTAAAAGAGTTATATTTGCTTCATTATCATCTACTAATAGTATTTTTTTCATTCTACATCCTTTATGCCATTAATAGCTATATTAATTTTATACTCTTCTATGGCATCAATTGCGATTTTAAATTTATATTCTCTTATCGCTTTGGTCACTAATTTGAGCATGCTTTCATGCTCTTGTGACCATCCATATCCCTCTAGCTTGAGAGAGAGCTTCTTGCACTCTACGGCTCTTCTCTTTTTTGCTTTTTCACTGATCTGTGTAAGTATATCATTTAACTCCTTTTGTGTTATTGGCTTCATCTTCTTTTGGGATACTTGAGCCTTCTTCTCCTCTTTTAATTTATCGATGGCAGTAAGTAGACGCTTGAATACTTCCCTATATCTATTGAGTAGCATAGTGAAGTCACTCTCTTTATTGTTCAATGCCTCTTCAAACTCTACAGATAAATTATAGAGATTGATAGCACCTATATTTCCTGCTGTTCCTTTGATATTATGGAGGAGGTTGCCTGCCTCTTTAAGCTTCTTTTGTTTGATAAGTTCTTCGAGTTGCTCAGCAGAGTCTTCAAATATAGATACAAACTTAGATAGTATTTTTTGGTAGAGTTTTTTGTTGCCTCCTGCGCGTACTATCCCCTGATCACTATTGAGTTCGTCAGATTCATGGATGCTCTCTAGGGTTTGATATACCTCTTCCTCTATCTCTTCATTCTCGTTGATCTGAGGAGTATCTACTTTTGGCTTGATATATTTGAGTAGCATAGTATATAGAGATGGCACATCGATAGGTTTTGCCAAATGCTCCTGCATCCCTGACTCTTTTGCTTTGTCTATATCTTTTTGCATTGCATTTGCTGTGAGTGCTATTATAGGGATATCGTCATATTTACTATCATTACGAATAGACGAAGTAGCTTCATAACCATTCATAATCGGCATGTTTATATCCATCAAGATCATCTCTAT
>QMKU01000314.1 GCA_003646525.1 Campylobacterota bacterium | reverse complement strand
TGCTTCAAAAAGTTTCGCCAAATTAGGCAAATCTTTATCTGGATTCAACTGGTTTGCTGCCGCAAAAACCATAAGATTAAAATTTTTATTGATCAAATCTGGTTTTATTCCCCATCCAAAAAAGCGTTTTTCACTTTGGATATGTTGTGTGATTGCGTGCATATACACCAAATTACCTGTATTGAAACCTACTGAACCCAATAAGTTGTCAATGTTCATCTTGTATGAGTCATGTATGAAGCCTGGCTGACCAACTATTGCAACTCGCATAATTATCCTTTACTAATTATATAAATAATACCTAAAAATATTAAAATCCACAAAAGAGATTAAGCAAAATACGAATCATTTCAAGTGAGTGAGTTTTTTTGACATTACCTCCTTTACTTTTTCCTCATTTCTATCCTCATCGATAAAATCAAACATTTCCCTGTAAGCATCACTATTGTCTTTATAGTCATCATAGGAGACTATATAAGTGAAGTCTGGATGCTCATTACTGTACTTCACCATCCATCGATCAAACTTCTCATGTTTGTCCAAAATTTTTTCGTTTGACAAATTTTTCCACCATCCAGCCTTAATCGCCGACTTAAGTACATCTTCCAAATTTCTTCTGTTAAAAATAATATATGAATTAGGAAAAAATATTCTAATAAACTTAACAAACTCCTCCAGTTTCTCTAAATTGGTAATATCTGCATATCTTATCTCTTTAAAACCCAACACTCTCGTTGCTTCATTTGGATTTAGTATCTCCTCAATAAATACTTTCGTCAGCTTCCTAGCATACCTTTCCGTATCGATCTCATTTGCGCCATACCAAGGATGGTCAACCAGTAATGAATTCTCATCTTCATGGTCTTTTGCGGCGCATGCATACTTATAGCTTTGAAACAGAGGGAAAAGAGCATTTGCATTCTCCCCTTTTATCTCTGCACCGTCAATGGTATTGAGAACTTTCATCAGAACTGTTGATCCGCTCCGTCCATAAGTAATGATAAAAATAAACTTCTCAATTTTTTTCAATACACACCCTTTTCATTTTTGATTCAGAGAACATTTTTTATAAAAATTTCTGCTGACAAATCCCAACTATATTCAGAAGATCGCCTCATCGCTTCTTCCTGCATCCTCTTCCGCTCTTCGATATCTCCACTCAACTCAAAAATAGTCTGTGTAAAATCCAAAATCAACCGTCGTGTTTCATTTAGAAAGATAAACCCATTCTCCTCATGCGCGATCACTTCATCGATAGCCCCTACATCAGAACATATCGGGATCGCACCCAGCCTCATCGCTTCGAGCATCACTAGAGGGACTCCCTCGTTGTATGAAGGCATCACGACACAGTCTGCCCACATGTAGAGCTCGGTCAATGAATGGTTGTCAAATACTGGATCTTCAGCGACACTGCATATGTTGCAGTCATTGTGGTCACCATCCTCTGTCAAGATGCTTTTGCCCACAACCCTCCACTCCACTTCCATCTTCTGTGTCATTGTATATATCTTTTGCAGTCTCTCTAAACCCTTCTGTCTGTCTAGCCTGCCAATATAGAGAATTCGGAGCTTTTTGTTTTGTCTCTTCAGCTTCTTTTTCTGATATTTTATCAGTCTTGCATCAGGTATTTCATAAGAGGGGGCATTCGGTACTACAACTATTTTTTCTTTTGGAATTCCCATTCCATGTAGAAAGCTTTGAAGTTTTTTTGAAATAACAATATATTTATCAAAACCATGTTCATAAACGATATCTGACAAAACATAACCTGTATCTTCATCATAAATAGTTTTGTCGAATAGGTGCAGGTAATCAATAGTCTTGATACCTATACGCTTTAATTTTCCCATTATAGCCAATGCATCAACACTATGCTGATTGACCACGATATTCATACCAGACAGCATTCCAATTGCACGCTGCCGTTTGTCATGGTTGTCGTGCCAGCTTGTCGTACCTACACCAAAATAGCTCTTTTCTTTTTGCCAATGACCGATATCGTCATCGATAAGAAAGTTGATACTATCATAAGTATCTGCAAACTCATCAAAAAGTGTATATTCATTGGCACCAAATATAAAAAGATGGACAGAGTATCCTCTTCTCTTCAAAGCTTTTGAAAGATTATGTGTATCATTCTCAACCCCACCGCAACTCGCCAGAGATAAAATAAATCCTATCTTTGTCTTCTCCTGTAGTAGAGGATAGATAGACTGAAGCTTAGTCAACCTCTTCGGTATAGAGTTGAGCATATTTATCGGGATAAGATCTTCTGCTCTCCATTCTGAGTTCGTCAGCTGACAAGCACTCTGTATCTTCTGGTATTCTAGTTTCAGATTTTCCACATGTAGCTTGAAATCATTGAGCAAAAAATCATTGTCATCCATATACTCTTCAGGTATTGAGATCTCCAGAAGATTTACTTTGGGCTGGATATTTTCGCTAAAAAGTGTCTTGAACCATGCATCAAAATCATCCTTTATGATATTGAAGAGCAGATCACTTTTGATAAATATCAGATCAGATGTACGGATATGCTGATACTGTTTGATATCATGTTTTAGATCTATGGCACCCCTATTTTTTGTATCTTTAAGTATCTTCACTGCCACCATACCACTCATCCAGCTGAACATATTATCTATTTTCCAAAATAGCCAGTTGAGCAGACGGTATCTTCGCAGAAGCGACCATCCACTCTTGGTGGCAAACGCACAGATAGGGGGAACATGGTTCAGATAGGGGAAAAGCTGGGCTTGGAAAAAATCGTTATGATGTTGTCTGATATGCAGAGAGGTGCTTGAAAAACAAGCTGGATCGACAAAATAGTTTATCTCCCCATCATCGAAGACCAGACTGTATCTAGGGGCTTCCTCCTCCTCTCTCCTGAGCAAATACTCTATCGAAAAGAGGCTCTTGTGCTTGCGCCGCATATATCCGCGAATCTGCATATCGTCTTTGGTAGAGTTAGCGAGCATACTCTCTGGGCGTTTACGATACTGAAAACCGAAATTAGGGATATGTTTCCCTCTAAATCCCTTTTCTATCGCCTGATACCAAAGCTCCC
>QMKU01000313.1 GCA_003646525.1 Campylobacterota bacterium | reverse complement strand
CGAACCTCTTATAAATAAAAATTATCAGCAAAATATCAACGCACTGTAGGGTGGGTTTGTTAGTTCATCAGCTCCAGCTGTGAACACTCTATTGGAGTGAATGTAACAAAACAAAGCTTATGACATCAAAGATACTACAAACTACAGTAACTCCAATATACATTCGACAGCTGGAGCTCAATGCCAATGAAATAAGCAAGAAATAGAGCTTCATCGAAACTGTGGCTTTAGCCTCAGCCATCAGGTGGAGCTAAAGCACCACTTCCGATAATCCTTATTTCATTGGCATTGAGCTGGAGCTGTCGAATGAGTAAAAAAGTTTGGCTTCTTCACTTCTGTATCCTTAATTATCCCCTCTCTTTCTCCATCCTTTAGTCATATTCACTAAAGATTTCTTCATGGATACTTGAAATTTTTCTACTTTTTTTGTATACTTCCGAAAAATTAGATAGAAACAAAAGGATAACACCATGGCAAAACATCAATTTCAAACAGAAATAGGTCAACTTCTCAAGTTGATGACACACTCACTCTACTCAAACAAAGAGATCTTTATCAGAGAACTTATCTCTAACTCTAGTGATGCTCTTGATAAGTTTAATTATCTTAGATTGACAGAAGATCAGTTCAGAGGTGAAGATTGGTCAGGAAAAATCTCGATCGGACTTGACGAAGAAGATGGTTCCCTGACAATTGGTGACAATGGTATTGGGATGAGCGAAGAGGATCTCATGAGTCATCTCGGAACAATCGCCAAATCAGGGACGAAATCATTTGTCGAAAACCTTACAGGAGATGCCAAAAAAGATAGTCATCTGATTGGACAGTTTGGTGTCGGCTTCTACTCGGTATTTATGGTGGCAGATAGAGTAGATGTCATTACTAAAAAAGCAGGTGAAGATCAGGCGTATATGTTTAGCACAGAGGGGACAGGTGAATATGAAGTGAAACCTGTGACCAAAGACGAGCATGGCACGGTTATCTATATCAAGCTCAAAGAGGATGAAAAAGAGTTTATTTCCAAATGGAGAACTCAGGAAATTGTCAAAAAATACTCAAACCATATCGCTTATCCGATCGTGCTCAACTACAAAGAAGATGAGACGACAGGAGAGGGAGATGATGCAGTGACGCAAAAGGTGAAAAAATCTGAACAAGTCAATGCCGCCACAGCACTCTGGACACTGCCCAAGTCAGAGCTCAGCAAAGAGGAATACATCGAGTTTTATAAGTCTATAGCACATGGAGATGATGAGCCACTCAAGTATCTACATAATAAGGTAGAGGGTTCTCAGGAGTTCACGACACTCTTTTATATCCCAAAAACAGCACCGATGGATATGTATCGTGCTGATTATCAGCCTGGTATCAAGCTCTATGTCAAGCGTGTTTTTATCACTGACGATGACAAAGAGCTCCTCCCCTCTTATCTAAGATTTGTCAAAGGGGTGATCGATAGTGAAGATCTCCCCCTTAATATCAGTAGAGAGATTCTCCAAGAGAATAAAATTCTTGCAAATATCAAACAAAACTCCGTCAAAAAAATATTGACAGCTGTCAAAAAACTAGATGGGGAAGATGCAGAGATATTTACCAAGCAGTACAACAAAGTAGTAAAAGAGGGAATATATACAGATCATACCAACAAAGAGACTCTGTTGGAGATCGTGCGGTACAAGAGCTCCAATGAAGATGGGCTCATCTCACTAGATGACTATGTGAGTCGAGGTGATAGTGAGAAAAAAGAGATTTACTATATCATCGGTGAAAATGAAAATTCCTTAAGAAATTCACCACTTCTTGAAGCTTATAAGAAAGCAAATATTGAAGTATTGATCATGGATGACAAGGAGATCGATGAGATCGTAACTCCGATGATCGGGAGTTATAAAGAGTGGAGTCTCAAAGATATTACAGCGATTGACGCACCTGATAGTAAGAGTGAAGAGGAGAAGGAAGAGATCAGTAAAGAGTTCAAATCTCTTACTGACAAGATCAAAGAGGTGCTTGGCGAAGAGGTCAAAGAGGTAAAAACTTCTACTAGATTGACTTCTAGTCCATCTTGTGTACTCAAAGATAGTTCCGACCCTATGGCAGGAATGGCACAAATGTTTGCACAGATGGGACAGGAGATGCCAGAGGTTCCGCTGATTTTAGAGATCAATCCTGAGCATGATATGATCAAGAAATTGGATGCGTTGAGTGATAAAAGTCTCTTTGAGGATATCTCTTGGATATTGTTGGATTCTGCCAAGCTATCTGAGGGGCTAGAACCCAAAGATAAAGTCTCATTTGCAAACAGAGTAGCAAACATTGCCAGTAAAGCACTGTAGAGTTCAAAAGTAGGTAATGATTTTATGTCTAATAGTATGATGTCCTCTCAAAAAAAAGCCACGGTTGTTTCTACCTCTGTGGCAGTTGTTCTGGTGATTGTCAAATTGACGATAGGTATTGCTAGTGGTTCGATTGCTGTATTGGCTTCGGCGATTGATTCTTTGTTGGATTCTGTCGTCTCTCTCTTCAACTTTTTTGCGATCAAGAAATCCGAAGAGCATCCCGATGAGCATTTTCAGTATGGCAAGGGTAAGATTCAAGCACTTGCAGGTGTGATCGAGGGTACAGTGATCACGATCTCGGGTATTTATATTATGTATGAATCCATCAAGAAGATGATAAATGGTTCTACGACAGGATTGTTGGGACCCTCAATCGCAGTGATGCTTTTTTCGATTGTCGCAACCTACTTTTTGGTGCGTTATTTGATGCGCATCGCCCAAGAGACCAACAGTATTGTTATCAAAGCCGATGCACTGCACTACAAAACAGACCTTTGGAGCAATGGCGCTGTTCTCGTAGCACTAGGATTGATCTATTTGACGGGTTTGGATATTATTGATGCGCTGTTTGGTTTGGGAATTGGTCTCTATATTATCTACTCTGCCTACGAAATTATCGAAGAGGGTGTATTGGTACTACTAGATCGTGCATTAGACAAAGAGATTGTCAATGAGATAGAGGAGATCATCTCTACACATGAGAAGGTTACGGGATATCATTGGCTGAAAACACGCACAGATGGAGCAGT
>QMKU01000312.1 GCA_003646525.1 Campylobacterota bacterium | reverse complement strand
CATACCAGATCAGACAAAAGACAGGTTTTGGTGCAGCACAGATACGACCTACTATTTTAGGTGATCATGGTGAACATATGATACCGTATGTTGATATTGCTACTGTTGGAGGAATACCACTTAACCAAATCGTATCAAAAGAGGATTTGGATGAGATTATCTCTAAGACCAAAGATGGTGGTGCTGAGATAGTAAAGTATCTGAAGACTTCTGCTTTCTTCGCTCCAGGGCGTGCTATCTCTATCATGGTTGAAGCTATATTGAGTGATGAAGAGAAGGTGATCTCTAGTTGCGCTATGTTGGATGGTGAGTATGGCTATAGTGATGTTACTGTAGGTGTACCATGTGTAATTGGTGCCAATGGTATAGAAAAAGTGATCGAGCTTGATTTGAACGATGAGACTAAAGCAAAGTTTGCCAAATCTGTTGAGTCGATCAATGAAAATATCAATATCTTAAAAGATAGCGGATTTTTTGATTAAGTAACTTACTCCTATAAAATGGGGCTTGTCTCTACTTGCAAGCCCCTCTTCTAGCTATGCGACAGCACTCATACAGGAGAGTGTCACCAAACTTAAAGAACTCAATAGAGGGAGATATATTATGCGTATAACATCAGTAAAGAAAATTGGTTTAGTTTTTGCTATTTTAACTATGGTGACGATTCAGACAGTTAAGGCAGATATACTGTTTTATTATTCTGCAGCAATTCTCCCCTCTATCATAGCTAGCAATCCTGCCGAGGATACTTGTCCCGATCCTATCGTTTACAACGGCACAGACTACTGCCCTGTCACATCCACCAATGGTACAGGCAAAGTTTGGCTAGATAGAAATCTAGGAGCAGCACGAGTCTGTACAGCCCTTGATGACACTGCTTGTTATGGTGACTACTATCAGTGGGGTAGAAACTTTGATGGACATCAAGATAGCACTAGTGGTACTACTGACACACAAGCCCCAGATGTAGACAATGCAGGAGTAGATTTCATCACTTCATCAGATACCTATGATTACGACTGGGCTCAAGTAGCAGACGGATCAGGAGACATAAGAGTCAAAAACTGGTCAAAAACAGATGGAACTTCTGTGTGCCCTACAGGATATAGAGTAGCCACAGAAGCTGAGCTCAAAGCAGAGACGACAGAAGCAGGAGTCGCTAGCAATGCAGATGCTTTCAATAGTTTCTTGAAGTTGCCTTCAGCTGGTTACCGCAACTACTCTAGTGGCGAGGTGGGTCATACAGGGTCGTGGGGCTATGTGTGGTCTGCCTCCAAGGCTAATTCTAACCCGCGTGTCTTGTACTTTGGTTCGAGTGTTTTAGACTGGTCTGATGACAGTCGTGCCAACGGTCGATCGGTGCGGTGTCTGAGGGATTAGAACTTAGTACTTGCAAGCTTAGTCTCGTTCCCACCATCTTGGTGGGAACGCATAACAGACGGTGCGTTAGCAAACGCCCCCTACCAACTTCTCATAAATAAGAATTATCAACGCCAAGGGTAGGTTTGATAATCCACCAAACGACTTGTTTTAAATTTAGAAGTATAAACTACCTATGGAGGATGCCGATAATAATTTTAAAAAAAGAAAAAGTACTATCTATCTGACTGCTCTTGGGAGCTTCTTTATGCCATATATCTACTCCTCCAGATAACATTTAACAAAATCCAAAATTTTATCTGTGATCTTGACTATAATTTTTTTTCTATACAGGAGTTTTGGTCTCTCCTCTATGATGTTGATGATCTCATCTCCTAGAGGTTTTCTCTGTGTGTAGAGATACTCATCTATGATGGATTGTAACTTGATTGGCTCTAGCCCCTCCTCTTTGCATAGATTTTCAAAGGCACTATTTTGTTCTTCTCTCCAAAATTCTGAAAACTTCTCATCTATCTCATCACTTGATTTGATATGTGGAAGTTGCTCTTGGATGAATTTCTCTATAAGTTCTCTTTTGCTTCTTAGACTAGCTTCGGCTCCTAGTATATCTATGATAGATTTTTGGAGTTTTTCTCTCTCCTCTTCCTCCTCTACGCTCCCTAACTGTGCTAGAAGTTTGAGGATATAGGTGACGGTTATTTCGTCTTTGTGGATGAGTTCTAGCTCGAAATCCACATCTGCTAGTATAGAGACTCTCTCTTCTGCTCTGTTGCTTTTGACCTTGTCATAGAGGTCTAGGTATTTGCTCTTGTAGTCCTCAAACTCCTGTTCACCCATCTCCAAATCACCGAAACAAAAGTCACTAAAGGAGGTCAAGATATTTTTGAGACGCATCAGCTCTCTAAAGGCTTTGATAAATGCTAGCTCTTCCTCTTCATTACCAAGAAGGGTGACAGACTCTACGGTAGGCGTTAGCTCTATCATCTCTTGATAGCGTTGATTAAAAGAGTGACAATACTCTTCATAGCTAGCTATAAGTATCAGCTCTTTTGCATCTTTGTTGGAGAAGAGTTGTATCGCATCGTCTGTTGCCTCTTTAAGGTTTCTAAAGCAGACGATATTTCCTTGGGATTTTTGCTCATTGAGGATACGGTTGGTGCGTGAGAAGGCTTGGATGAGTCCATGGTATTTTAGATTTTTATCGACATAGAGGGTGTTGAGTGTTTTACTATCAAAGCCTGTGAGAAACATATTGACGACGATAAGTATATCTATCTCCCTTTTTTTGACTCTATTGGCTATATCACGGTAGTAATTATAAAATGAGTTACTATCTTTGGTGGAGTATTTTGTGCCAAATGTTTGGTTGTACTCTTGGATATACTCATCAAGTTTCTCTCTGCTATGTGGGTTGATATGCTTCTCATCGATATGGATATCATCATCGAGTAGACCATCAGCTCCTTTGTCCTCTTCGTTGGCACTATACGAAAATATCGTAGCGATACGCAAAGAGTGCTCTTTGGAGTTGAAAAGTTCATAATAGCGTATAAGCATCTCTACACTACTCACACACATCATCGCAGTGAAGTTACGGCTATGTGTCTTGCGGTCGTGATGAGCTAGGATATACTCTACTATCTGTTTGACTCTTTGGGGTGACTCTAGCAGCTCTTTGGTGTCTATGTTTTCGACTTTGATATCTG
>QMKU01000311.1 GCA_003646525.1 Campylobacterota bacterium | reverse complement strand
GCAAAAGATCCAGAGATATCAAGCTCTTCGGCACCATATAGGCTTTACAACATTGGGAACAATGCACCTCTGCCTCTTATGACTTTCATCAAGACTATAGAAGAGGCACTTAACAAAAAAGCAGAAAAAAACTTTTTGCCTATGCAGGATGGGGATGTCATTTCTACTTATGCCGATGTGAGTGGATTGATCAATGAATTTGCTTATAAGCCGGAGACCAAGCTGGTCGATGGTATTGGTGAGTTTGTGACTTGGTATCAGGAATTTTATGGGGTAGAGCAATAAAAACGCAAAAAAATACGCGAACCAACTTCAGGGCACTTGGCACAAAAGGGAAAATACAATTAATATGCATCATGCATATCTCCGTGTTGGAAGGCATGGAAAAAAACCTGATGTTGTGATCCTGTATAGCGGTTACAGTCCTTAAGTGATAACACTCAAAAGAGCAATGACACTCTTAACAGATGAAAAAATAAAGATGCGGCAAACAGCAAGAGCACAGCCAAAACAGTCAAATGACTGTTTTGGCTATAGTAAAGAATTAAAAGCATTCTTTGAAGACAAGACTACCACCAAGGAGATAAAATGAAAAAATTTGCTATAGAAGATTTGACAATTGATGTGAAAGAAAAATCCAAGAGAAGAAAAAGAAGAAGAAGCAGAAGTAGAAGTAAAAAACGAAAAAAACGAAATTCAAAAGGAAAATATATTACGATTTCACTTCTCTTTATTGCAATTATTTTGCTAACTGGGGCATATACCATTCGGGCAACTGAAGGATCGTATGATAATATCAGTAGTTCAATATATACAAAATCTACAGATGATATCAAGATCATCATTAATGTTATCAAGAATCTATCAGAAGATAGTCAGAATAGAGTAAAAAATATTATAGAAAAAGTATCAACTATAGCAGGTGCCAAAACCATAAAAACTGATCTGCCAGTAACTGAAAAAGCAGATCTATCAATAATAGAAACGAAAAATAAAGAATTAGCTCAAATCAAAACTGAAGCGTTTGAAAAAATAGTGATCAAAGCATCTGAACCTAAAAAGATAGAGACAAAAGACATATCCTTATTGCCCCCTCCAAGCAAGATCAAAGCATCTAAAGTAGGGGAAAATAATAAATCTACAAGTGCTAGCAAAAAAGTTACTCTTCCAAGCAATAATTTACAAAATCCTAGTAGAAAAGTTAAAGTCCCAACTAAACAGACAAAATCCATTCCCAAGAAAAAGGTAAATCTAACGATTGATAAATCATCAAGATATTATGTACAGGTAGGCGTATTCAATAAAAAACTAGCATCAAGCTACCTATCGAAAATCAAAAAATCAGGATTTGACTATATCATCGTAAAGAGTGGAAAAACGAGAAAAGTCAGAATAGGACCATATAGCTCATTTGATGATGCTAACAGCTCTATAGATAAAATCAACAACGCTATCGGCATCAAAGGATTTATCATTAAATCAAAGATCAATACACCAAAGAAGACTACTAATATAGAGAAAAAAATAGAACCGAAGCCGAAGACGAGAAAAAAGAAGAGAGAAAATTCTGTAAAAAAAGTAGACAAAAGCCTAGCTAACGACAGAAAGGAGACTCCTGCTGTAAAAATAAATGCAAACAATACGCCACCTAAGAAAAAAATAAAATCTCAAAATGATACTATTTTGGATGCATTTTGAAAGTAAAAACCATTACAGGTCTTGCTCGATCACTTCAGCAAACTTGCCAAAGTATATCTCTTTGGCTTTCTCTAGTGGCATTTCAACTGCATTGATCTTCACGACATCACCGCCAATCTCACCAATAGCTTCGATCTTCAATCCCAAGTCAATCGCCAATCTCTCTACCGCTTCAAGATTTTCTGAAGAGACTTCTAATAGTGCCCTACCCTGACTCTCATCAAAAACCTTTCTACTCTCATCGAGAGAAACTTCAACGATAGCTCCTTTGCCTGATACAACTGCCATCTTGGCGATAGCAATAGCGACACCTCCGACATTGACATCTTTGGCTGACTCAAGAAGTCCCCTCTTGTTGGCTTCGATGACCAACTCCCAGAGTCTCAACTCTTGTGCATAGTCGATTTCACCCAATGATCCTACTGTCTCTCCAAAAAGCTCTTTGAGGTAGAGGCTTCCACCAAACTCTCCCGTCGTCGTCCCGACCAAAAGAATCTTGTTTCCCTCTTTTTGAAATTTACTTGGCAAGATACGATTTTCATCTTCATTGAGACCTACCATCGCGATCGTTGGAGTCGGGAATACACTCACTCCATTGGTCTCGTTATAGAGTGAAACATTTCCACTGACAACAGGGGTTGTTAATGCCAAACAAGCCTCCTTGATTCCTTCACATGCCTCTGCAAACTGCCACATCACTTCAGGGTTTTCTGGGTTGCCGAAATTGAGGCAGTCCGTGATCGCCAAAGGTTGTGCGCCACTCATTGCGACATTTCTACCACTCTCTATGACCGCTAGTGCTGCACCTTTGCGCGGATCGATATAACAATATCTTGGATTACAGTCAGAGCTCATCGCCAATGCCTTGCCATTCTCTTTGACACGGATGACACTTGCATCCAATGAACCAGGTGCTTCGACTGTATTGGTTTGCACCATAGAATCATATTGATTGTATACCCACGACTTATCCGCTACCTCTATCGAAGAGAAGAGCTTTTCAAAAGCTTCCTGATCTTCAACTTTTGAATAATTCTCTACAGTTTTACTATTGACTTCATCCAAATAAGTAGGTCTTTTTGTTGGGCGATCAAGTATTGGAGCCTCTTCACTGACGGGGTCGATAGGCATATTGGCACAAGACTCTCCATGCCAAAAAAGCTCCATCATGCCTGTATCTGTCACTTCACCTACTACCGCAGCATCGAGATCCCACTTTTCAAAGATATCGATGATCTCTTGTTCACTCCCTTTTTTGGCACAGAGAAGCATCCGCTCTTGAGACTCAGAGAGCATGAAATCATAAGGTGTCATCCCCTCTTCTCTCGCAGGGACTCTATCGAGATGCATGATCATCCCTGATCTACTTCGTCCTGCCATCTCAAAGGCT
>QMKU01000310.1 GCA_003646525.1 Campylobacterota bacterium | reverse complement strand
GGAGTCACCACCTCAAGAGCGTGGATCAATACTGTGGCATCCTCTTATTTGGAGGGCAAAGCCTTTGAAATTCCCTCAGAGTATGCAAAGATGTTGAAGGTGATCGTATGACACAATACTACCCCATACAGGTCATCGCGCTAGATGATACTGCGCAACAAGCACTTGACTTGGCAGAACTGACAAGATTTGATCAACTCCTCAAGAGTGATCTTGAAACATTATCCTCAAAAATGATCAGTGAGTATCATCAAGTCATAGTCCTCTCACAGCTTACTGCCAATACCACTACTATACTGGCAAATGAACTTACCAATAATGAAGATCCCATCATCATTTTGCCTGATACTCTGCAAGAAACCCAAGAGGTAAAACAACTACTTCTTGATGGTATCAGGGTTATTGTCACTCCATCTGATACACTGCTTTCGATCTCCCTCTCTCATACACTCAAGATCATCGAATCTCTGTTTTATGGTAACGGGACAGAGGGTGAAATCGATATCGATCACAAGGATATCTATGAAGTGATCAGGAGAGGTACTATCACGGAGTTTCACGAGAGCGAAGGAACAGATATCCCTACAACGATGATGAGACTTCTCAATACACTTCAAGGATATGATGACGCAGCTGGAGCTATTTTCCTCTTTGCCCTACATGAAGATCGCTCACTTATGGAGATATCCGAGTCGATGGATATCGCAGAGTATAGATTGCCCAAAGGAGCCTATATTCTTTTGGAATCACGCAATACGGTCACAGATCCACAGAGTGTCACTATCACTTCTTTTGTCAGTCGCTATTATGATTTTGAAGGTTCATTACAAAAAGAGATCGATGAAAGCGAAAGCTATTTGGGCAAAGTGTCAGTGATCGTAGATGCCTTTGCGCAGAGTATTGTCACAGGAGATGAGGCAGACTTGATGGCTGAGAGAAATGGTCTCAATACGGGAGATTTGAGTAGTATCTACAGTGTTGTCTATACGGAGCCAGCAGAGACTGTCAGGCTGATCGGAATACTTTCAGACGAAGATATCGATACAGATATAAAGGTTGAAGTGATAGCAGATATGCTCATCGAAGGCAGCGTCAATACAGACATAGTAGAGGCACTAACATCAGCGTATAATCTATCTACAGATGAAATTCTTTTGATGGTTGATATCAAAAATGAGGGGAAGCTACCGCTTCAAAAGGTGGAGATACCTACAGGACTAAAAGAGAGATATCCCCGTCTCGGACTTGCCAAAAGTGCAGGGACATTAGTGCTTCTGGATCAGGATGATTTTGGTAAAGAAGAGGGCGGCACTCTGACAGTCAAAACTGATGAGTTAAAAGTTTATGAGAGGGATGGTGTAGAGTGGTATGTGAGCAAAAATCTGGATCAGGATGTTGTTGATGCATTTGTTGGGGAGTATGAGTTAATCTAGCTATCTGAAATATTTTAAAAAGACAATGTTTGAGGAGTAGAACGGAAATAACTCCCAAATATCTGTTGTTTGGTATTATTAAACTATTGTTCCCAAATAGAAGAATCTCAGAAATAGAATAAATGAGAATTGAAGTAAAGGCTTGGAGCATTGATATAAATAATTCTCAAACAAAAGTTGATTGGCATTGAGGTTCTTGACGGCACTATAGGACACTTCTATATCTCTCCAAATAAGACTCTGCACTTTTCAAGAAAGAGACATCGCATTGCATATTGTTTTTTGTTGTATTTTCAAAATATTCTGATGATTGATAGTGGAGTAGGGCGCGTTTGACGGCATTTATCAAAGCATCTGAGTCAAAAGATTTCATCATAATTCCTTGACCGCAAATATTTGAATCTTTATCATCAAGATTACGGATTGTATTGTAAATACCTCCTACACGATGCACGATAGGCATCGTACCATAGCGAAGTGAGATCAATTGATTGAGACCGCATGGTTCGAAAGAGGAGGGCATCAGGAGAAAGTCGGCGGCAGCATACGACTGGTGAGAGAGAGACTCTTTGTATCCAAAAAAAATGGAGAAATTATTATGTTTTTTTGCGACAGCACCCAAAGTTTTTGCTATTTTCAGATCACCTTCACCTATGATGGAGAGGTTGAGTTTCATTTCTAGAAGTTCAGGCAGTGCTTGGATGATGAGATCAATACCTTTTTGTTGGGTAAAGCGTCCGATGAAGATCAAAAGTGCCCACTCCTCATGCTCTAATTTTTGCTCTTGACATAGGAGATGTTTGTTTAGTCTCTTGTCTCCTAGAGAATCTTTGCTGTAGTTTGCTACGAGTAGAGGATCATGTTCGGGATCAAAAAGTTGAGTATCAATACCATTGAGGATACCATAAAGTTTGGACTGATGCGCCTTCAGAAAGCCATCTAATCCACAGCCAAAATGGGGCTGAAGTATCTCAATGGCATAGCGTGGACTGACGGTGGTGATGAAGTCACTATAGGCGATACCAGCTTTCATACAGTTTATTTGACCCCAGTATTCCATACTTTCTGAATGGAAATAATCTTCCCCAAGTCCCAATCTTTGCATACTGGTTTTGGGAAAAATACCCTGAAATGCGAGATTGTGAATCGTAAAAATTGTACGAAGTTCAGGAGCCATTTCTCGTGCCCAGAGTGCGGCTAGGGCAGTATGCCAATCATTGAGGTGTAGTATATCGATAGAGTAAATTTGTGCCAACATCACAATGGCTTTTGAGAAGAGTCCAAAACGAAGATCATTGTCAGAGTAGTCTCCCTTTTCATCTCCATAGGGTGACTTTTTAGCACATAGCTTAGGTTCATAAACAAAGAGTGTTTCTACGCCTTGATTGAATCCATGATAGAGTGAAACGAAATAAGTTTCATGAGAGAGTCTGAGTCTAAAAGGTTGATGAAGTGATGTGATATGAAATTTTTTTCGATCTATAAAGTTATAGAGTGGCATCACAGAGAGAACATCTATCTCTGTAGAGAGGGCTCGGGGAAGTGCCTGTGCAACATCAGCAAGCCCACCCGTCTTGGCATAAGGATAAATCTCTGCTGAGGCAAAGAGCAGTTTCATTTTAGATTTTTGTCTCACGAAGCAATTTAGCTGCCTCTTCAGGTGC
>QMKU01000309.1 GCA_003646525.1 Campylobacterota bacterium | reverse complement strand
GTTTATTGTCAATAGGTGAAGTTGCTTCAAAGTAATTTCGATCTATAGGAGCTCTCCACTCTCCACCTATAAAATTTTCATATTGTGCCTTAAGTGTTGGTTTATTATATGCCATTATATTTCCTTTTTATATATAAAATTAACTCTAGCCTCATGCTAGTGAGGAAGTGCCTCTCTGGCTACTACTCGGTTTCTTCCAGTGTCTTTGGCTTCGTAGAGTGCATCATCGCTTGACTTCATAAGTTCAGAAAGTGTCAAATCACGATTGGCATCAGAGGTGACCCCTATGCTGATCGTTACGGTAATAGATTTCCCATCTCCTTTTATGACAAGCTGATTGATACTCTTGCAGATTTTATTTGCCAATATCTCTGCATCCTTGGCAACAATTTGAGGCATAAAAATAGCAAATTCTTCACCCCCAATACGCCCAAAAACATCATTGGGACGCTTTTGTTCATTGGCTGCTTGCGTAACACCCTTGAGGACAATATCTCCTATATCATGACCATAAGTATCATTGACATTTTTAAAGTGATCGATATCTAACATCATTAAAGCGTATGGGTCAAATGAAGTTTTTGATTTGAAGATAAGAGATTCTGAGATATTGAAGAATTCACGCCTATTGTAAAGACCTGTCAAGCTATCAACTCCAGCAAGTTTATTGAGTAAATCATGTTTTTGTTGTAATCTTTTTTTATCACGCTTAGTTTGTGAAAGCTTGCCTCTGCTCTCTTCCTTATATGCCTCAATGAGTTCTCCTTCTCTTTCAAGATAAATCAAACGATTTCTCAGTATGGCTGTTGAGATGATTGGTAACTCTATTATGAGGATAACCTTGAGAGCAGATAGTGTGATGATATTGGTGGGGAGTATACCTATATGTCTCAGATAATCAACACCTATCATTGCAAGCAACATCGACCACAACAGAAGATGCGATTTTTGACCTAATCTTTTGCCTGACAGAAGTATATAGAGTAGACTTACTAGCAGAAACATACTTGTGACAAAAGCAAAAGTTGCAATATAAAGCAGTGCGGCATCTTGAAAAAAGAAGATAATAAAAGGCACTAAAATAAGATTGAGTATTCCTAAAACAGATAGAACACTATCAAGAATTTTTGCTACTTCTTCGGTCGCTAATAGTCTACGAGTAAAACGAGTTAACAGAAGTACTGATAAGCCAATCCCCAAGGCAATTACATAGGGTCTAATTGGTAAAATATTGGGCCAAATAATTTTTTCCATCCATCCATCTATACTAAAAAGAAGAAAAACAAAAACAATATGGAAGTAGAGATAATACTGTAGACTCGTATGTTGAATCAAAGAGTAGAAAAACCAACCATAAAAAATTAGAATAAATACTACACCATAATAAAATGTGTTGCCACTAATCCAAGCGATAAGATGACTACTTGTGTCGGGGCTTGAGAGCGATTCAAGTTCGATCAAAAGACTCAATGGTGGATTTTTGATACGATAAAATAGCTCTTCGCCTTCTTGGAATTGGTCTATAATGATACCGAGCGAAGTAACAGAGAGATAATTGTTTGGTCGGATATCCTTAATCCATAAAATAGTATTGGGTGTTATCGCGTCTCTCAGGATGGTGATGTCAGTATGGAAAAAAGTCTCTTGCTGTGTTATGATGGCTTCAGGCGAGAGTGTCTCATCTGTTTGAATGGCATACGATGGCTGTTGCGTATTTGAAAAAAGGAACATGGGCAGAAGCATCAAAAATAATAATATAATACTGCGTTTCATCTCGACCTCCATCTGTCAATTAATAATTTTTATTATTTTACCCTTTTAATTTAAAAATCTCCATTATTTGTGGGCAACACGATAGGATTCCAATTTGCTGTTTCGCTAATATCCGGAAAACCGTCCAAAATCTCTTGGGGTTGAAATTTTGGTTTGTAGGCAAATGCTTTGCAACCATCCACCCAGTATCCCAAATAGATCCATTCCAAATCAAGAATATTGGCAAGATTAATCTGGTAGAGTAGAGAGTAGTTCCCTAGGGAGAGTTTCGTATAGTCAGGATCATAATAGAAATAGATCGAAGAGATACCATCATCCAATACATCGATCAGATCAACACCGATCAATTTATCATCTTTAATATAGAGAACCTCCTTGCCAAACTCCTGAGCCCCATCAACAAAATTTTCATGATACTCTCTTTGTGATATCTTCCGAAAATCCCAGTTGTCTTTATCATGCTTATAAGCATGATATTTGTTGTAGAGATCGATATGCGCCTTGGTCAATGTCGGTTTCTGCACAATGATCTGCGTATCTTTATTGCGTCTGATTGCACGACGCTGAGACTTGGTATAGTGATATTCATTTACATTAATACGAAGACTTTTGCACTCATTGCATCCTTTGCAAATAGGATGAAAATAGTATTTACCAAAACGACGCCAACCTCGATGAATCACTGCAGTAGCAAATGTCTGACTGGCATTTTGTACATATTTGTACCTCATTCTTACAGACTTATTAGGCAAGTAGGCACAGTCATAATCAATCATAGAAAAATCAGTTGATGACGGATTAAGTAAATCTTCTTTAGTATTCATAATTGAGATTTTACCTAAATTAGATAAAATATGATATTCATTGCCTATATTTTGGAGTTTTATGTTTCTTTATCAGTCCACAAGTGGCTATTGTTACAATAGTGATTCTATCTTTTTATATGATTTTGCTGCTTCTCTGAAGCCAAAAGGATCACTCTTGGATGTGGGTTGCGGTATTGGTATCCTTTCGTTGCTTTTGAGTCGTGATTTTACACTTAGCACAACTATCATCGATAAGCAAAAAAAGATGCTAGATTATGCAAGGCACAATTTTGAGCTCAACAAGCTGACTACTGATGCCTACTTAGATGATTTTCTCACATGGGAAAATAGTGAAAGGTTTGATACTATCATCTCCAACCCGCCCTTCTATGATAGTCAAGTAACACAGTGCAAGGAGGAGCATCTCAATACTGCTCGTTATGCACAGCATCTGCCTTTGGGTGAGTTGATACAAAAAGTAAAAAAACATTTAAACCCACGAGGGAGATTTGTTTTTTGTT
>QMKU01000308.1 GCA_003646525.1 Campylobacterota bacterium | reverse complement strand
CTCTTGTCAATGACACTTAGATGCGAAATATAGTTTTGCGACAGGAACATATCAGGGTTCCAATCCGATTTGAAGTGAGGATCATATCTCTTATCCTTGTCATCGATCTTGTCTTCATCGGTATATATAAATTTCGCTACTGGGTTTGCATCCATCGTTCTGGCAACTTCAAGCAGTGCGTTTGAGACAAGCACATCGTCATGATCCATAAGTGCGACATAATCTCCAGAAGCCAACGATAGGGCACTATTACTAGCTAGAGAAATATTTCCGTTAACTTCTCTGTAGATCACATGAATATTGCTGTATTTTTTTTCATATTTTTTCAAAAGATCCGTAGTCTGCTTGTTCTGTGAAGCATCATCTGCTATGCATAACTCCCAATATGGGTATATTTGACCTATTACTGAATTGATTGCTTTTTCCAAGTATATTTCTGGTGTATTATATGTAGTCATGACCACAGATATCAGCGGAGTCTTTTTCGGCATATCCACATCAAATGAATCCTTGTGATTTCGCTCATTTTCTTTGATCCAGTTCAGGTAAATAATGTGATTTGCTGTGGAGCGTTGAAGCCTATGGGGATGCAATTTTTTATACTCCTTCTCCAGCCTTTCTAGCATGCCAAAAAAACCATGTTTTTTGTATATGGGATACGATTTTTTTAATATACGAAGTGTATCTTCGTCTCTCTTGGAATCATATTTCATTATAGAGGCAATCTGGTGCAAGGTATGCAGTGTTTCATTATGAACTTTAATATGGAACTTGGAAACAGAAAAAACAACAGGCTCTTCCGTTGGGTCAAAACGGATCTTTTTTGGAAAGGTTGGCAATACAAAATCAGTTTGATAGACCATCTCATCTATCTGCGTCATGTGAACTACTTCAGATTCAGAATAGCCATCACCAAAATCCACATACAATTTGGGAGTCAATACACTACTAGAGTCTATCTCTACCCTCAAGCTTATCCAGCCTGACATCACTTTTAGAAGTGGGGACTTTAGGTTGAATTGAGGATCACTATCCATAGCCTGCCACTCTCCGCTTTCAAGCTTTTTAAGACCTCTCTTTGGCAGAATAGTCATCGAAACGCCCTGTAATAAAGGGAGACAGATATTTGTCAATATATGTGCCAAAAAACTCCTTTTTGCTTAAGTATCAGCCCTTGTCTCTCTGCGAAACTACATAAGGTAAATATTATACAGTTTACTTTATGAAGTATTGATTAGCCACAACAGAAAGATATTTTTTAAAAAATATAGATATACTTCTATATAAAGAAGTTGTATACTATTTTTTAAATAAAGGTCGGTAGCATGAACAACATAGGCGAGATGAAAAATAAAACAATACTTTTTCTTCAGGGTCCTATGGGAGGATTTTTCAAAAGATTGGATCATCAATTCAGTCAGGAAGGCGCACTGACATACAAGATAGGATTCAATGCTGGAGATAGTTTCTTCTCTGCTAAAAACAATTATATCCCATACCGTGGGACGAAAAAGAGTTGGGGTAACTATATACACAATTTTTTGTTAGAGAATAGTATAGACAAGATATTTCTCTTCGGTGACTGCAGGTTTTATCAGCGTGTCGCTATAGAAAAATCCAAGAAACTAAATATTGAAATTTTTGTCTTTGAAGAGGGTTATATCCGTCCTGATTTCATAACCTTAGAGCGATATGGAGTGAATGACTTCAGTCATGTTCCTAGAGATCGTAAATTTTATGATCTGCTGGATATCTCTCAATTCAAAGAGAAAAAGATATACAATGTCAATACCAATTACTATCGTATAGGATGGAGTGCAGCGATCTATTATATTCTAGCTAGTCTGTTTTGGTTCCGTTATCCACACTACGAGCATCACCGTAAGCTTAACTTTGTTACTGAAGCATTTTATGCTACACGCAATGCAGTGAGAAAATATAAATATAAATTTACCGAGAGGAAACTTTTGGCAAAAATCCTTGAACAATATAAAAATAATTATTATTTTGTTCCACTTCAAACCTATGATGACTTTCAAGTCAAGGAGCACTCTTCTTTCTTCTCTATGGAATCATTTATAGAAATCGTCATGCGCTCTTTTGCAAATTTTGCACCAGCAGAGACACAACTTGTCATCAAGCATCACCCCATGGATAGAGGTCGAAAAGATTATACAGAGTGGATAAAGAGACTTTCAGCCGAACTAGAGATAGAAGATAGGGTCATCTCTATGCACGACTTACATCTGCCTAGTTGCTTGAAAAATACTATCGGGACAATCACGATCAACAGTACGGTAGGTACATCTTCACTCTATCACCATGCTCCTACTCTTGTATTGGGAAATGCAATATATGATATTGAGGGGCTGACCTGCCAAAATATGTCTCTTGATAAGTTTTGGAAAGAGTATAAGGTGCCAGAAGAGGAACTATTTAAAAAATTTAGAGGATACCTTATCGAAAATACACAGCTTAATGGAAGTTTCTATGGAAGATTTCCTGATGAACTAAGGAGGCTCCCAAAAGAAAAACCCTAACTTCACTCCTTTTAAACTACTGTCTGTATAATATCTTTTATTTTTTCGTCCCAAAGGATTTTTACTATGTTCGATCTTATCCATACTATCCACCTCTTCTCCGCTTTTATCTATGGCGGTTTTCTCATCGTAGACAATCTATTCCTTGCTAGGATGGGTGAAACACTCTCCCCAGAAGAGGCAACCAGAGCCCGTGAAGCAATCATGATGCATGTCCGAAAAGTCGTTCCTTGGGCACTGCTTACTGCTGTTGGCACGGGCATCTACATGTTTATCTATGTCTTTGGTGAAATTGACTCAGAGGGAATGAGCAGTTTTCAAATCATACTCTCTATCAAAGCATTTTTGGGACTCTGGCTAGGCTTCAGAGGCTTCAATCAAAAGTTCTTCGGGATCAATCCATGGGTTTTCAAAAGCCATCTATTCCCTTTTCTTCTTGTCCTTATCATCATCTTTCTTTCACAAGCGATGTTTATTGCATTATAAGGTGTCAATTTCACTCAACCTTTCCACCCGTTTCACAAATATGTTTCCACTAATTTCGCAAACCAAATAGACTATCG
>QMKU01000307.1 GCA_003646525.1 Campylobacterota bacterium | reverse complement strand
TAGTTGGTAAAATGTAGAGTTTTATATGCAAGTTGTAGTCTGTCAGTAAATTGGCAAAATAATGTGTCATAAATCGGAAGTAATATTGGTCTTTAGATGGTATCGATAATGGAAAAAAACAAGCTAACACTCTCCCAACTAGAACAATACCTGTCCAAGGCAGCATGGATTTTAAAAGGTCCTGTCGATGCCTCCGATTTCAAGGTTTACATCTTCCCGTTACTTTTCTTTAAGCGCATTTCTGATGTCTATGACGAAGAATACCGAATTGCTTTGGCTGAATCTGATGGTGATGCTGAGTATGCTTCTTTGCCGGAAATGCACCGTTTTGAGATTCCTGATGGATGTCATTGGCAAGATGTTAGAGAAACGACTACCAATGTCGGTCAAGCGATTGAGCATGCATTGCGTTGCATTGAGAAGGCCAATCAAGAGTACCTCTATGGCATCTTTGGAGATGCACAGTGGAGCAACAAGGATAAGCTTTCGGACCGGTTACTGATCGATCTGATTGAGCACTTTTCTCAATATACTCTAGGCAATGAAAATGTCGATCCCGATATGCTTGGTAATGCCTATGAGTATCTCATCAAACACTTTGCTGATTTGGTCAATAAAAAGGCGGGAGAATTCTATACGCCGCGCTCGGTTGTGCATCTTCTTGGCTTGATTCTCGATCCCCATGAAGGTGAAACCATCTACGATCCAGCCTGTGGGACTGGTGGCATGCTGTTGGAGTGCGTCAATGACCTCAAAAACAATAATGAGGACTACCGTACCCTTAAGCTCTTTGGCCAGGAAAAGAATCTGACTTCCAGTTCGATTGCCCGGATGAATATGTTTTTGCATGGCATCGAGGATTTTGAAATTCTGCGGGGAGATACCCTGCGCAACCCTGCTTTTTTTGAAGCCGATGGATTACAAACCTTTGACTGCGTTATTGCCAATCCACCTTTTTCTTTAAAAGAATGGGGTGCCGATAATTGGGCAAACGATCCTTATGGTCGCAACATTGCTGGTGTCCCACCGAAGGGTAATGGAGATATGGCCTGGGTGCAGCATATGGTCAAATCGATGAATAGCACCGGGCGTATGACCGTCGTCTTGCCGCATGGGGCGTTGTTCCGCAAAGGGGCCGAAGGAAAGATCCGAAAGGCGTTGCTGGAAATGGATTTGCTGGAGGCGGTCATCGGTCTCGGGCCGAATGTCTTTTACGGCACCCAGCTCGCTGCCTGTGTGATGGTTTTTAAGCAGAACAAGGAACCGGAGAAGAAGCGGAAGGTTCTGTTTATTGATGCCTCCGATCAGATTAGGGTGGGGCGAGCACAGAACTTCCTTGAGCCGGAGCATGTGCAGCAGATTTATTCCTGGTATCGCGATTATGCTGACGTTGAAAACTACGTCAAAGTTGCCACTATGGACGATCTACAAGAGAACGACTTCAACCTTAATATTCCGCTCTACGTCGAGAAGATCATCGAAGACAATCTGCCAAGTGTTGAAGAGGCGATGGCCGACCTGAAAGCGGCTTGGGGCGAGAGCCTGAAAGCCGAAGAGAATTTCAAAGAAGTGCTTGCGAGGTTTGTGTAATGGAGAAAAAAGATTTAACCGTGTCGGTCGTCGACCGGCAGAATATTCTCAATAATCCCTATGCTCTGCAGGAAATTGAAAAGGCAGCGCATATTCAAGGTATTCCTTTCGAGGGCCGGTCCGTTGTGCTCAAGGAGCAGGTGGCAGAATTCTTTGAGGTCACTCCGCGTACAATCGATAATTACATCGAGAAAAACGGGGATGAACTGCGCCAAAATGGGTATGAAGTCTTACGCGGTAAACGCCTGAAAGAACTGAAATTATCCATTTCGGAGAATGTTGGTGACGAAATAGATTTCGTTACCAAAACCACCGTGCTGGGCGTGTTTGATTTCCGGGCGTTTTTAAACCTGGCTATGCTAATGACGGAGAGCGAGCAGGCGCGGCTGATGCGCCGGGCGATTCTGGATATTGTGCTTGATACCATTAACCAGCGCACTGGCGGCGGAACCAAATATATCAATCAGCGTGACGAGGAGTTTCTGGTCTCCTATTTTGAAGAGGAAAATTACCGCAAGGAATTTACCGATGCCCTGCGCGACTGTGTCGACATGGGAAACTTCAAGTATCCGCGCTACACGAATAAGATTTATGTGAGCATCTTCAACGAAAACGCGCAGGAATACCGCAAGATCCTCCGCCTGCACGAAAAAGACAAGGTACGCGATACCTTCTACTCCGAAATCCTCGATCTGGTGTCATCTTATGAATATGGATTCGGACAGGAAATTCGTGCCTCCTTCGAAAAAAAAGGACGCAAACTGAGTTCCCGTGAGGTGGACGTTTTGTTTGCGGCGTTCGAGGCCCTGCCGCTCTGGAAACCAATGGTCGAGAAAGTCCGCAACAAAATGGCCAGTCGCGATCTCGCCTTCCGGGATGCCCTGCATCATCAGCTAAAGGAATATATAACTCCTGTTCAGCGTGAAGACTTTGAGCGCTTTCTCGGCGAAAAAAGCAAAGAACTCGCTGAGCGCTTAAATGAGGCTCAGGATGTGATGAAGCGGTTGAAGGAGCGCTCGTAGTGGCAGAGTTGATTTACATCACACTGGATCAAGCGATTGAGATTCACCGCAAGACCGTGGAGGTGAGCGGCGGCGGGGCGATGGGGGCACTCAATCTGGGCCAACTCGAAAGTGTTTTGGAAAACATTCAGAACGATTTGTATTATCCAACACTCGAAGACAAGCTGACGCACCTATTCTTCAGCTCGAACAAGTTTCACTGTTTTGAGGATGGAAACAAGCGCATTGCACTGTCTCTTGGAGCTCAGTTTCTACTCTTGAATGGTTACGTGTTTGTCGCCACGCGATTCATGCGTGAGATGGAAAATATCAGCTACCATGTCGCTGCAGGTCGAATCTCCAAAGAGCTGTTGCGAACCGTACTGGGCGAACTGATAAACGAAGCCGAACTGAGTGAATCAACGCAACTTGCTATTTTCTCAGCATTAAACGATGCGGAATAACGTTAGAGGGAAAATGACCCAACAAGAACTCGAAAAATACCTCTGGGGTGCGGC
>QMKU01000306.1 GCA_003646525.1 Campylobacterota bacterium | reverse complement strand
TCTCGATGCGATATTCTCCTCTCCTTTTATCTACAAAGAGATACTTCAATACGACTCCATACGCAAAGTGCTCAATCGTGCCAATGACTACTACAACTCCATCATCCATCAAGCAGTCCTCCCAAATCTGACCGAACTATCACTAGAGGAGCGAGTCAAACAGCTGACGATGCGCGTAGAGTACCTAGAGTCTCTCCATCAGGTAAAACAGCCAAGGGCAGATAAGAAGATAGATTTTGACATACAGCAGTACATCCAAAAGGTTTATGAGCAGAAGAGTTTGGAGTACCAGAAACGCTCTATTGTTGACGACAAGAGTGATAACGACAAACTCAAGTTTATCTTGCGTTCCATAGATACGATTTATCCTTTTGATTTGGATTTTTTTAAGATGCGCAAAGTCATCCCTGAACATATCAGAATCATCACAAAGAAGCATTCGTATGTTGTAGGTTTCCTACATCTTGAGGGTCGTAGCTTTGTCAATCGTATCAAAAACTTCAATCAGCTAGTCGTCAACAACCCTGAGCATCAGTTTCGACTCTTTCGTGACAGTAGAGAGAGTATCATACGAGGCAAAGTCTCCAAAGATGAAATATTGAAACTCAAAAATGCAACAAATGGAGACTTCTTGATGATGGACAAAGAGTATAGAGTAGTTTACGAGACCATTTATCAACTCATTATCGACCTGCAAAACAAAGATATAGAGATAGCCCTAGAGGAGCTGATGGAGGGTATCTGCACGAGGTTCAAAGACTTTTGGCTCTGTAGACTGATAAATCCTGCTACATAGGAAAAAACTTAGATAGACTCCAAGATCTGTTGCTGTAGCTCTGGTATGCTCTGTATTGCATCCTGATGATCACTAAAACCCCAATTTACCATCAGATAGCTTATACCTGCTCTTTGGGCTGCCATCTCATCACGACTACCATCACCGACAAAAAGTGCTTGTTCAGGTGACAGAACTTCTGTTTCAAGGATTTTCAATAACATATCAGGATAGGGTTTACCATTTGCTACATCATCATAGCACGCGATAGTATCAAAGAGTCCAAATATCCCCAAATATGTTAATGACTCAACCGTTGACTTACGATAAGCATTGGTAGCAACGGCCAGTTTAATACCATTGTTTTTCAACACTTCCAAGGTCTCTTTGACGCCCTCATAGAGTTGCAGTTCCATCTCATGATTTTTGGTATAATACTCAGAAAACCAAGTCTCATGCTCCCCCTTGAAATGATCTGTTTCATAAAAATATTGTGCTGGATTGAGATTATGATCATTGACTTTTTTAGTAATCAATTTAGCATCAAGAGGAGGCAGACCTAGATTGTGTCGCACATGATTGATAGCATTAGCAATTGTAGTAGAACTATCTACAAGTGTACCATCCATGTCAAAGATAATTAGATTTTTTTTTATTTGCTTCATTTTGAATGGCTACTGTTAATGGCACGCAGATAAATAGATAATCCTATCATCAAAGCCGTTACACCAATAATGAGATAGACTGCATAGAGTAGTTTTTCAGGATCAGTCAGTGCAAATTTGAACACCAACATCAGAGACTCGATAGAGAGTGCGATGATAATAGATCCCAAAAAACGCACCATAGTTTGATGCGCATCACCAGAGCCATGCTTTTTCTCTTTGCCCAAGACCTCTTCTTCAAATATAGCTTTGACCAGATCAAATATTGCCAAAGCCAGTGTCAGCAGAATGGTTGACTTAAACATCTCATTGATATCAATCTCTTGGAAGTTCAAACCGTAGCTGATAAAATTACCTACTCCCTTGATAAACAGCAAAAGAGCGACGGCAAAGAGTGCTATGGAAAAAGCACTATAGACAACTCTTCCAAAACTACCAAAGAGCGAATCAGCAGAGCTGGGGTGCACCATTTTGAGAATATTTTTCAGTGTAATATCGATACAAATGATACAAACAAGCTCATCTTTCTCATCATAAATAGGAAAAGAAGCTGTCACAACCAAATAGTTGCTCAAAAGTGAAGGGTAGGGATCAGTCAAGATGCAACGATGCTCTTCTATAGTACGATAAAAATATGCTCTATTGCTTCTATCATCACCTTTGCCTAAATTACTCACAGTAGAATTGCTTGAGATATTCTCTGTGATTTGCTTACCTCTTCCGTCAAGTACATATATCGCTTCACTCTGAGGTAGAGAGATATTGATATTGTCCAATTTCTGTAGCACAAGCTCCAGATTGCCATTTTGCATCGTTTGAGAAATATTACGACTCAAAATATAACACAAATACGCCCTTGCTTTGGTACGGATCTCGGCATACTCCTGTATCTCTTTGATCATCATCTAAGACTCCTTTATATTAGAAAGTAACGCAATCTTTTCACCAAAACTTATCTTTTGATTTAGAGAAACTTCAGGAACTATCGCTCCTTTTTGGCTGAAGGTCAAAATCGTCGATCCCATCTCAAACCAACCAAAAAGTTCTCCTTTTTTTAAAGATATATTTGTATATGCATAATGCTGTGGTTCACGAATATCACTGTTGGTTTTGACCTGTTCTTCGAAAGTCACCACCATTTTGCCTACATTGAGAGCACCCACAAGGATTAAAATATGAACGAAACCTCTCCCATCTACACAATCGATCACAACTCTTTCATTTTCGATAAATAGATTGGGCTTGTTACGCAGTAGTGGCATATTAACGGGATAGAGTTTCCCCGGAATATGCGTCAAGCTTTTGACGACGAGATCCATAGGCATGTGATAGCGGTGATAATCTTTGGGCGAGAGATAGAAGTTGATAAACTCTCCACCTTCCAACTTTTCAGCTTTACCGAAGTGCTTATATCCGAAAAGTTCTTCGATCTGATACTCCATACCTTTGATCTGATAAGCTTGCCCCTCCCTAATCGTCCCAAAATCTGTCACCAGTGAATCTGCTGGAGCGATCATGATATTCTCATCCTCTATGATAGTCCTATCCACCTCAAAGGCTCTAGTAAAAAGCGCATTGAGTGTTGGGTACTCAGTAGGATCTTTAAATTCGTGCATATCAAGCCCCATCAATGAAACATAGCTCTTGTTGATTACTCGCTGTATCGAAGC
>QMKU01000305.1 GCA_003646525.1 Campylobacterota bacterium | reverse complement strand
TTACACTTTAAGCTTATTGGATTTCGTAGGTGTGACCGTGTCACACGAGTATATCATCATTTGTGCGACATGGTCGCACCTACAACATTGTAAACTACCTTTTATTAAATACGATGGATGCCCTAGATAACTCCAGAAATATTTTTCTCATAGTTCAATAATAAATTTTCGTCCTATTTTGGAACTAGAAGGAGCAAAGATAGAACCTATATTGTCATCACTGACGACAAAATCTCCTTTTTTCATATTATTGGGCTGACTGACATCTCTACCCATGATCTTTTGGGCTAGATGATGAACTGACATAGCATAATAGTTGCTATGATTGTATCTCGTGATAGCAAAAAAATTCTTCGTACCATACCAAAGCTCATCATGATTGTCTCTTTCCAGTTTGATGAGATAGATAGGACCGTTATAACGGGTTGCTCGTTTAGGTCTTAGTTTTTTGAGTGCTTTGCGTGAATACTTATGTCGAAAACCTGTTTCTCTCTCCGTGTAGCGCTCCCCAAAGAAAAAAACAGGAATAGCGATCTCCTGACCTTTTTTCCAACCACTTTTTTTGAGATAGTGTGCGATACTGCCTATGGCATCATCAGGATCATTCAAACTAACCTTGCCATCATTATCGAAGTCTACAGCCAGTTTCTTGAAGTTACTTGGCATAAATTGCCCCAAACCTATTGCCCCAGCATAAGAGCCCTTGATACTCAGAGGATTGGTCTTCTCCTTCTTTGTCATGATCAAGAAGGCTTTGAGTTCTGATTTGAAAAATTTATTGCGTCTGTTGGGCTCAAAAGCCAATGTCGTAAGTGTATCGAAAACTGGATATTTCCCTACATTGGCACCATAATAACTCTCAATACCGATAATAGCAATAATATATTCAGGCAAAACTCCATATTTTTTATAGGCACGATTGAGAGTTTTTCTATGCTTGCGCATATATGCTTTGCCTTTTTTTACACTTTGAAGACCTACAATATTATGTGAATAACGATCCCAAGCCCCGTTAGCCTTACATTTGGTTCCATATTTTTTGGCTTTGCACTTGTCTGGAAGTGGTTTGATAGATTTATCATAAAAAGATAATGCAGTTTGCTGATAATCCACTTCACTGAAAAGCTTATCAAGCTTTGTCTTGTTGAAATCATGTTGACTAACCATCTCATCAATGAAGAGCGTTACATTTTGATCCAAAAGATAGTTTTTGGCACTCACTCCTGTAGTAAACAGAAGTATAAAAGTTAAAATTAATTTAATAAAATATGTCATAGTTAAATATAGCATTTTTATTGGTTATTGTCAAGTATAAACAATAATAATCACCAAAACAACTGACTACTGATTAATATAGTTTTCATCTTTTGGCTCCAATTTCTCTTCTTGTATCATCTTTGCGATTGCTACTCCATGCTTTTATAAAATTTATATTTTTATCTCCATACTTAGCCAGCTTACTACAGTAGCCTAGATTATAGTTGCTAAATTTACTGCAATCTCTATTTTTATAGGAGTATATATTTATCTTTATATCTGTCTCTTGGATGTAGGGTAGCGCATCTATGGATAGAGTTGATAGTAGTTCTCTGTCTAGCTCTTTTGGGGTATTGGCAAATTGGGTTATGTTTTGTCTAGCTACCATGCCATCTATGTTGACCGATGCAACTATAGTAAATGAAATTAATCCTACAGTAGCCACGAGGTTGAGCATCTGATAAAATGGTCGTTTGGTAAAGAGATAGATGATGCCTATCAGTAGTAAAACTAATAGCATATAGTCGAACCACTCTACATAGTAACGAAGTACCGTAGCACCTTTGAGTGACTGGTAGAGATACATCTTTTTGAGTGATGCATAGCCCATTATCATAGTCTGTAGCATTAGTCCGCTCATCATTATGGCTATTATCTTCTCATTTTTGTACCTATATATGACTACCAAAAATATTACTATGACTATACTCATAACAGTAGCCAATTGGAAGAAGCCCTCTCTTGCGTAGTATGCTACGGTCAGTCCTGCTTCATTGATATAGCTCTCCCCACCAAATATATATGCCAACTGAAAGAGTAGAAAGCTTATAAACAGGAAGTTGAGCATACCCAAAAATATACCTATGACGATAGGGTCAAATGGATTGGTATGTAAGTTGATTGTTCTGCTGATATCGTTGGAGAGTGCATAACCAAAAAGAACCAAAAAGAAGAAAAATAGTATAGGTATAGTAAATATATGTTGAGACTCAAAGGGATTGGTAAATGAAAAAATATCCTCTATAAAGTGGCTAAAGTTGGGATCAGATGCCATAAAAAGAGCCAAAAAGAGAGCCATCACAGGTAGAGTTATTACCATAGCTAAGCCTATACGCATATAGAGCGTGTTTTTGACTATCTCCTCTCTATACTTTTGTAGAGACAAGATAGGCTTGATAAGTATACCAATAGCTCCAAATACCCTAAACGCATGACCAAGCTTGGGTATCAGTATCTGAAAAAAGTAATCCATAGATTGTCTGCTACCTAGATAGAGTATACCTATTATTATATAGATAACAGGGGGTAGGAGTTCAACTGCTAATTCATTGTTATAATAATACGAGTTGGCTATCCATACTACTATAAATAGAACTATCCATTTGGCAAATGGGTTTGCTATCTCTTTGTTGTATATCATCTGCCCTAGAGGTAGAAGCAGTAGAAGATAGGAGATAATATCCCAACTAGCTACTAGCCTATATGGTGCTAAGTTTTTGATGATGGCTAGAGTGAAACTGATACTAAGTATCGTCAAAATCAGTGATAAATTATCTAGTGGGTTTTTGGTTGGTGTGGTTGGTATCATTTTGTACTCCTTTGGTACTCTCTCATCATCTCTATAGCAAATCTGCTATCTACTACTGCCCCCATCTTTTCAAAGAGTGCGTAATAGCCTAGTAGTGTGCGATCTAGGAAGATATACTCTTGGTTGACCTTGTGTACGGAGTCTATCTGCTGTTTTTGCACTTTTACGATAGTCTCAAAGCCCCTTTTAGAAAAGTCATTATGCTCTTTGAAGCTATAGCTATCTTCTAAAAATATCTCTATATAGATGCGATCTAGTGGCCTGATG
>QMKU01000304.1 GCA_003646525.1 Campylobacterota bacterium | reverse complement strand
TGAGAAATTTAAATGCCTGCGTGATGATCGTTCGTTGCGTGTAAGCGAGATAGCCATGATGCACATCAGATCGTTTGATCAGAGCAACATGAAGTAGCAGTGCCCCCTCGTCATCACGCTTGGGAATTTGTACTTGCATATAGATCCCGAGCCCACCTAGATAAGGGAGCCTCACCCCCATACGCACAAAGTTATCATAATGGTGATTAATCCATAATGCATTTTTGGGGTTGATCGTCACGACAAAGTTCTTGCTTTGAGCAAAGGCAAGCATTTTCTTTCGCGTCGTCAAGGCGATATCTTCTGCTGCTATCCAGCCATAACTACTAGGCGAAAGTGCAAAATACCATTTTTTGTCACTACTCTGATGCAAGATAGCCAATGGAGTGCCGATATCGAGTGCTGCATTTTGATTGCGATCAAAATAGTGTTGTTGAGGCTCTTTAAGTAGGGTTTGATGGGTTGGTGAAATACGATGATTGGCATAATCAACGACAAGGGCATAACGCGTTGTGATAGTGTCAGGAACAGCATAGATATTACTATTGGCTTGGAGTGCTTTTGTCAATGCATCGCTGATTGCATCTCCCTCTTCGGTATAAAAAGCTTTTTCGGATAAAAAGGTTTGAAGTTTAGCCAATTTCCCTCTAACCCAGTCACCCGGATAGCTAGTATCGAAATCCTGAGGTGGAAAGATAACTCTTTTGACCTCTGCCGTTTGCTTATTTAGCTGTTTGATTTGTACCGTATTCATGATTGTTCTATCTGGATGCTTGAGTTTGCTGATCCAAAACTCAGGCACTTTGATATGTCTAAACTTCTTGGTATAGGCAATTTGGGGCATTTCGATCTGATAAGCAGGATAGGGTTTGGAAGAGATTTCACATCTCTTGATCTCCTCTGTTTCATCAACATATAGTACAATGAGACATATCAGAGAGAAAATAAAGATAATTTGGATAATTTTTTTCATAAGGTATTATAGCGGATAATGTCAAGAAGATGAGACTTGCTTTGGTAAAAATATTGAGGATTGGGAATGTTCATCTTAAGTACCGTAAATTTAATCAATCTTTTTATCTGCTCCAACTCTTTATGTAAGCTATTGTATAATTAATAACCATAGCATCCTGATAATACAGCAAATTATCCTGCTATACTTTGTTGTATTAAATTTTAAGGAGTTTAAAAAATGGAAATGAACTATGTAATAGATACTTTCTTTGCACTGTTTTCTATGACACTGATTATTCTAATGGTTCCTGGTTTTGCGATGCTCGAAGCAGGTCTAGTCAGAACCAAAAATGTATCTGCGGTACTTACCGTCAATGTAATGGTCTATTCTGTGGCATCTATGGCATTTTTACTGTTTGGATATACCTATGCCTTTGGAGGATGGGAACATCAAGATAGCATTAGTAAGTGGGCATTTTTTATGTTTCAGATGGCTTTTGTTGGTAAAACGATCAATATTATGAGCGGTGGCGTGAGTGAACGATCTCGGATTTTACCATTGGCGGTCTTTACTGTTATTATGGGGGCATTGATCTACCCTACTGTCGTAAATCTAACATGGGGTGCAAACTTTCTCGATGGTACCTTCTTGGATATTTCTGGTATCTACGATCTCGCTGGCTCAACTGTCATCCACTCTACAGGAGGATGGTCACTGCTCGCTGCAATTCTAATCATGGGACCTAGACGAGGACGATACAAAAATGGCAAAGTCAGAGTCATTCCTGCCTCCAATATCCCATTAGTGACACTCGGCGCACTCCTTTTATGGATCGGATGGTTCGGATTCAATGGAGGAAGTGTCGGCGGTATCTCTAGTAAAGAGCAGGCGGATACCGTAGCATTGACGATCATGAATACCAATACGGCAGGTCTGGCTGGTGCCATCGTCGCATGGCTCATCATCTATCTGCGCTACAGAAAGTTCGATATCACAATGATCCTCAATGGTGCACTCGGAGGGCTAGTAGCAGTGACGGCAGGACCTGATCTCTACAATATGTACACCCCTATCCTGATCGGAGCTATCGGTGGATCATTAGTCGTATTTGCCGTACCGATCTTTGATAAGCTACGACTGGATGACCCAGTAGGTGCACTCTCTGTCCACCTCATCAATGGAATATGGGGGACGATAGCTGTGGGTATCTTTACGGACAAATCACTTTTGCTTCAACTCCAAGGTATTGCGGTAGTAGGTATATTTGTCTTTACAGCCTCTTTTGTCACGATCTATATTCTCAATAGGCTCATACAACTCAGAGCAGATGATGAAGAGCAGTTCGAAGGTCTAGATACTGTCGAATGTGGTATCGAGTCATATCCCGAGTTTAAACGAACCATTTAATTCAAATAAAACAAAAGGAACAAATAATGAAAAAAGTCGAAGCGGTTATCAAACCATTTAAACTAGAAGATGTCAAGGAGGCGCTTGTCGCCGCAGGTATCGAAGGGATGACTGTCTCTGAAGTCAAAGGCTACGGAAGACAACAGGGACATTCAGAGCTCTATAGGGGTGCTGAGTATGTCGTAGAATTCATCCCCAAGATCAAGATCGAGATCGTCGTCAGCTCACAAGAGTATGCAGATCTAGCGGTCAAAGCGATCAGTGAAGCAGGCAAAACAGGCAAGATAGGTGATGGCAAAATATTTGTCAGTGACATCAACCATGTTGTTCGTATCCGTACTGGAGAAGAAGATATGGACGCACTATAGTATCAGAGTGATACCATGGGGAGTGCCAATGTCAATGAAATAAGCAAGAAATAGAGCTTCATCGGAACTGTGGCTTCAGCCTCAGCCATTAGGTGGAGCTAAAGCACCACTTCCGATAATCCTTAATTCATTGGCATTGTGGGGAGTGCTGGGCAAGGCTACCCTTTGAACAATTTTGGGATATGAAAAAGTATGAAAGAAAAATTGACAGGTGCAGCACTTCTATTGGTTATTATTCCTATGGCAATGGCTGGATATACCATTATTGTCATAACTGGACTAATTGGACATCACAAAAGAGCCAGACAAGGGGTTAGAGCATTGGATCATTTTGTTAATGCTTCACTGTTCAATGGATATGCTTGGGAGTCACTATCATCTCACTCATGGAGA
>QMKU01000303.1 GCA_003646525.1 Campylobacterota bacterium | reverse complement strand
TGTCCAGCTATGCGTTTTGATGTTAAAATGCCTCATGCACGAGCTAGTATGAAAGAGATGTTATCTAAAATGGAAAAAGATTATCCATCGCTCTTTACAAGTTTGAATGCAGCTTTTAAAAATATTTCTCAAGAGAGTTTTTTTGATAAGGAAAAATTCTCACTGTAAGATTTATTTTTTCTTTTTAAGTGTTTCTTCTTTTAATGTTTCTAGAAACTCTAAAATATTTTTTTGGTAAGATTTTGTATCTGGATCATGAGACAATTTTAAAAATGGTTCTAAGTCATTAATATTAATTTTATTTGCATATCTTGGAATTATTTTCAACTCTTTTTGTATATTTGAAATAAGTGTCTCTAGATACAATCCATTATTATCTTTGATTTTTTGTACTAACTCTTTTGTGGAGAGCATCAATAGGTTAGCTCGATTCTCATCACCATCATAGATTTTAATTGCGGTCTCTTTAACAATAATGTAATTTTCTACTTTTGGGTTATCATTAGCAGCGATAACTAATGCAAATATTTTTGCTCTAAAATTCAGTGAACCGTGATGATGTACAAAGAGTTCTCTAAAAGCATTAAAAAAATGATGTTTTATCTTAAAAGCTAATCCCATCTAAACTCCTTTATGATATTATACATCTTTGATTTTAAAATAAAGTGTAAATAATGTTAAATGATGATGAATATGAAAAATTAAAGCAGAGTTTTATAAAGTCGCAAAGACTTTTTAATAAACTAGGAAAAGTTACAAGAGATGTTGAGAATATAGATTATGATGAGAGTGGACTTTATCAAGATGATGAAGATATTTGTCACAGACACTGGATGAAGCTCAGTTCGAAAATAGTTGATGCATTGAGTGTGGATTTGGAAGATTTCACTATAGAGTTACTTCAAAATGATACTCTTGATATTAAAGAACTCTCTTTTAATTTAAAAAATAGTGAACAGATTAGTAAGATAAAGGTGGACTTTTCAGAAAATGATGCAATAAGTATTAAGCAAATTAGTTGATATAAAAAATAGTTGGTATAATTACAGCAATATAAATAAGGAACAATATCATGGGTAGAGCGTTTGAATATAGAAAAGCTTCAAAACTAAAAAGATGGGGAGCAATGTCAAAATTGTTTCCAAAACTAGGTAAGATTATTACAATGGCTGCAAAAGAGGGAAGTAGTGATCCTGATATGAACTCTAAGCTACGTACAGCAATTATAAATGCTAAATCTGAGAATATGCCTAAAGATAATATCGAAGCGGCTATCAAGCGTGCTAGTGCTAAAGATACGGCTAGTATGATAGAAGTAAATTATGAGTGTAAAGCTCCACATGGGGTTCTGATTTTTGTAGAGTCTATGACTGATAATAACACTCGTACAGTTGCAAATGTGAAAAATATTATTACTAAACGCGGCGGCGAATTACTTACTAATGGTTCTTTGGAGTTTATGTTTGATAGAAAGGCTCTTATTGAGTTTACATTAACTGATGAGATGGATATTGAAGAGTTAGAGTTAGAACTTATTGATGCTGGTCTTGAAGAGATTGAAGCTGAAGATGGTGTAGTCTTAATTACAGGTGGTTATACTAGTTTTGGTACATTAACAAAAGCATTAGAAGAGATGGATATAGAGATTACAAAAGCAAACTTAGAAAGAATGGCAAATGCACCAATTTCTATTAGCCAAGAGGAACAAGAAGAGATAGATAAAATTTTAGAAAAATTAGAAGATGATGAAGATGTTCAAAAAGTCTTTACAAATTTATCATAAATGCAGTGAATGCAGGAAGTAAAAGATACAATAACAAAAACTCTTGAGGTTAAGCAATCTAAATTTATTGCTTACCTTACTCCTTACTCAAACTATAATAAACTCTTAACCAGACTAAAATTAGAAAATCCAAAAGCTAGACATTTTGTTGTTGCCTACAGATATTTGAATGAATTTTCTCAAATTGTAGAACACTCTAGTGATGATGGTGAACCTAAAGGCACATCTGGTAAACCCTCTTTAATGGTTATGCAGGGAAATGATTTAATAAACACAGCAGTAATAATAGTACGATACTTTGGTGGTACTAAACTTGGTACAGGCGGTTTAGTTCGTGCTTATAGTGATGCTGTTAATTTAGTGCTTCAGAGTGCTATATTAAAGCCATATGTTAAAGAGAAAGAGATTACAATAAAAATAAATTATACAGATGTAAGAATGATAGACTATGAGTGTGAGTTAAATAAGATAGAAGTGTATAATAAAGTATTTGATAATGATGTAAGTTATCTCTTGAGAGGAAGTGAGTCTAATATTAACTCTTTTTTAAAAAGAGTTAATCGAATTGTAAAGGTAGTTTGAGAGAATAGAAATTTTCTATCCTCCGTTAACTGCACTACCAAGACTCCACATAGGTAAGAAAATACCAAGGGCAAGAAGAATAACCATTCCTGCTATCATAAAAAGCATAATTGGCTCTACCGCTTCAGATAGACCATCAATAATAGCATCAAACTTCATTTTGTAGTATTCAGCTACTTTTTGAATCATTGTATCTAGTGTACCACTATCTTCACCCGCTCTAACCATCTGTAAAATCATATTTTCAAATAGGTTTGTATCGGCTAGACCTTTATTAAGTGTTCCACCTTTTTCAACTGTAATTCTTACTGATTGAAGGGTTGTCTTTAAAGGTAAGTTGTCTATCATGGATACTGCTGTATCTAGAGCTTCAGCAATAGGAATACCTGCTCGAATTAGTTCAGAAAAAACAAGGGTAAATCGGTTTAATGTAGAGTATCTAATGATATTACCAATTAAATAAGTTTTTAACAGCATTTTATGCCATCCAAATCTTATATGTCTGTAGTTCGAAATAAGATATTTAAAAACAACGAATGTTATAACTAAAATAGCTATTACATAAGGACCATAGTTATTAAAAAGATGTTCAAGTGTAAGAAGTATTTGTGTAGGTAGAGGTAAATCAACATTAAGTTTTTCAAACATTGTTTTAAATTTTGGAACAACAAAAGAGATAAGAATAGTAAATGCGACAGCCATTGCAATCATAACATTTCTTGGATATGCCATTGCTTTTTTAAATTTTACAAAATTAGAACGA
>QMKU01000302.1 GCA_003646525.1 Campylobacterota bacterium | reverse complement strand
TCCTCTTTTTGGGTATATTTAGAAATAATTATAGCTAAATTTTCCTTGTTATTCTCGTATCTCTACACCCTCTTTGCGTATACAGAGTGTATCGTATTTGTTGTATAGGACACTAGAGCCCTCCTGTACTTTGACAAATTTGCGTTTAGTATAGTCCACTTCATACTCCCCTGGGTTCTTGACGGAGAAATCGACACAGAGTTTGGCAGCGGCTTTTATGACACTTTGGGGGAGATTCTGCTTGTCTGTTCGGATGATAACATGGCTAGATGGGACATCGCGTATATGCATCCAGAGGTCATTTGCTTTGGCAATCTCAAGGAGTTTTTGGTTTTCATTGCTATTTCGTCCCACATAGACTTTGTAATCTTCGATCCAGAAGAGTTCTCCCTCTCTGAGTTTCTCTTTTTTGCGCTGTGACTTGGCTCGTTTTGGAACTAAAAGCTCCAACTCATAAGGCTCCTTCGCTTGCTCTAATGCATAATAAATATTGTCATAAAAGGCTTTTTTGCTTTCAAGATTTTCTTTTTCAATATGAATATTTTTTGCTTTGTTTTTGGCTCTTTTGGAGAGATTGAAAAAGTAGTCACTCATTCGGGTCACTTTGATATTTTTGGGCAGGGTAATTGTGATGCTATTGCCTTCAAAATCATAGGTTTCAAGTTTTTTATCATAAGGCTTGATTTGATATAGATTTGCGAGGATGATGTTACCATAAGTCTTATACTCCTTCTCTTGCTGTGCCAGTTTTTTCTGATCGGGTAGTTTTGTGAGTAGTTGTGCCAATTTGTTACTTTTTTTGGCAGTGAGAGCCAATTTCTGTTTTTTGAGTTCGGATAGTCGTTTTGTTTGTACTTGTTGGTATCTCTCTTCGAGATGGGCATCTATATCGCTAATTTGATTGTTGGGGGTCGGACTTGCAAACGATTCATTACTGTTTCTATCATTACTGTTTCTGTCATCACTTTTTCTGGGGGGAATCGCCAGTAGTTCTACTCCTGGGCGAATTACACGAAAAGAGCTTTGGGCATCGATATGTCTGAGAGCCTCGATGATCATTTCGTTTTCATCGATGAGAATTGCATTGGTATTTTTGCCAGTAAATTCAAGCTGTAGATAGATTTTTTTATCTTTGTAACTGCTTTTGGGTGCCAATTCAAACCGAAGTATTCGATCATCATTGGGTGTTTCGATAAGAATGAGTCTGCTTGCTGATACTAGCGAATGCAATAGTGTATCAAAAGGGGCATTGTACTCTTGAAGAGGACGCTGAGAGGGTGCCTTGTAGGCAAAACTGTGTCCTCTGGTCATGTTGAAGAGATAACTTTGATTCTTGTCAAGAGTGAGCTCTATGGTGTTGTCTTCAATGCGTCGTGCACGACTGACAAAAGTAAAATTCATTAAGCGTTCGGCGATAGCCTGTAGTTCATATAGTTTCATTGTATAGGGTTCTCCTTGGTTATGGAATTTTACCATAATTTTTTTTTGCTATAATTCATGAATAATATAAATAGATTACGAGGATAACAAAATGGGACAAACCATTACAGAGAAAATCTTTTCTGACCATGTGGGACATGAAGTAAAAGCAGGAGAGATCGTCAGAATTGATATCGATATGATCATTGGTAATGATATCACGACACCGATTTCGATCAGAGCGTTTGAGGAGAGTGGGGCGGAGAAGCTAGCGAGACCAGACAATTTCAGTATCGTGATGGATCACTATATACCTGCCAAAGATATCGCTTCGGCAAATCAGGCAAAGATATCCAGAGAGTTTGCTTACAAGCATGATTTGAAATACTTTTTTGATGAAAAAGATATGGGGATCGAACATGCGTTGCTTCCCGAAAAGGGCTTGGTAGTCCCAGGGGATGTGATCATCGGTGCTGATTCTCATACCTGTACGCATGGTGCGCTGGGTGCTTTTTCGACAGGCATGGGAAGTACAGATCTCGCTTTTGGGATGATCACAGGTGGAAACTGGTTCAAAGTACCAGAGACGATCAAAGTAGTACTGAGTGGCGAGCCTGGAGAGCATATCTACGGCAAGGATATCATTCTTGCGCTAATCCGTATCCTTGGTGTGGACGGCGCACTCTATAAAACACTTGAATTTACGGGTGACACGATCTCCTACCTTGGGATGGCTGATCGCTTCTCGATGTGCAATATGGCGATCGAAGCAGGTGCCAAATCAGGAATTATTGCAGTTGATGAGGTGACAAGAGTCTATTTGGATGAACGAGCCACGATCAATGATGGTTTGCGTGCAGAGCCAAAGATCTTCACTTCTGATGTAGATGCAGAGTATTGTCAAGTTCTTGAGATAGATGTCGCTGCCCTCTCTCCAGTGATTGCTTATCCCTTCCTGCCTTCCAATGGTAAGCCTATCGAACAGGCAGTTGCCGATGATATCAGCATCGATCAGGTGATGATCGGCTCATGTACCAATGGGCGTATCGAAGACCTGCGTATCGCTGCGAAGATCATGAAAGGAAAAAGAGTCGCAAAACGCACTCGCATGATCGTGACACCAGCAACGCAAAAGATCTTCTTGCAGGCACAGCATGAGGGCTTGATGGATATCCTCATCGAAGCAGGTGCCGTGGTGAGTAACCCGACCTGCGGAGCCTGTCTAGGTGGGTATATGGGTATATTGGGTGATGGTGAACGCTGTGTTGCCACCACCAACCGAAACTTTGTCGGTCGTATGGGTGCAAGAACTTCAGAGATCTATCTAGCCAACTCAGCCGTAGCTGCCGCATCGGCAATCGCCGGGAAGATCGTAGATCCTAGAGATATATAGGTATTAATCCCCAGATTAAATCTATTTTGATAAATATCTGTTATACTTTATGAGTTATTTTAATAATAAAGGTATACGATGATTAAAAATATTTTACTTGCACTTCTGTTGACACTTCTGCTCTCGGCTGGGGATCTCTCTGTTACTGGCACGGTTGTCTCAGACAACCAAAAGATGATCGGTGCGCGATATATGGGCTATGTTAAGCATATTTATTTTAATATTGGAGATAAGGTGCATCGGGAAGATACACTTTTCGAGATGGAATCAGCAGAATTTGATATCATGAAAAATCAGGCGGATTTGGCACTAGAGCAAGC
>QMKU01000301.1 GCA_003646525.1 Campylobacterota bacterium | reverse complement strand
GTCATAAAGCCAATCAAAGCCAAGATGGCTAAGTCCTCGGAGTCTGGGCATAAAACTGCCTTGGTCCTCTTCTACTTCAAAGTCAATCAAATGTCCAAACTGCAAAATAGAGTGTCTCGCACCGAAAAAACGATAATAACTGCGAACAGAATGAGTTGTAAGAACAGTACTGATCACATCTTCATTTTTGGCTTTGCGTAAAGCTATAACGAAACCTTTCATCTATTGTTAACCCACTTTTTAGTATAATCGACCTTATTATATAACCAAGTAAATCCATAGAATCCAGAATTAATTACAAGAACTATATAGATTTATTTGGCTATTAGGCGTATACATAGCCTAGCAAAACAAAATAAAAAGGTGGCTTATGAGAGATCTCTTTACCTCATTTAAAGATAACTGCGGATTTGGACTATTGGCATCGATAGACAATGTTCCGTCACACAAAAATCTGGAAGATGCGATCAAATCGCTCTCGCGCATGATGCACAGAGGGGCAATTGCTGCAGATGGAAAGACAGGAGACGGAAGTGGGCTTCTGCTTTCAATTCCTAGGAAATTCTTCACCAAAGTAGCGAAGAAAGATGGTATTGTCTTGCCAGATATATATGCTGTGGCAATGGTATTTAATCAGAATAGTCAAGATTTTGATACAATCAAAGAGGTATGTGAAAATAATGATCTTAGGGTACTTTATAGTCGTGAAGTGCCTGTAGATATCGAAGCATTGGGTGAGCAGGCTATCGTAAGTCTCCCTGTAATCACACAGGTATTTGTCGCACCCAACACCCTCATGGGAACTAGACGGTTCGATGCATTGGTTTATCTCTCCCGTAAAGAGATTGAATTTAAACTCAAAGAGGAGAGTGATTTTTACATCGCTTCATTCTCCACTTCCGTCATCTCCTATAAAGGCTTGGTGATGCCTACACATATCAAGGAGTTCTACAAAGATCTTGCCAAAGATAATTTTGAAATCTCCTTCTGTCTTTTTCATCAGAGATTTTCTACCAATACGCTTCCTCAGTGGAAGCTAGCCCAGCCTTTTAGGATGATCGCCCATAATGGCGAGATCAATTCTATCGAAACGAATCGATTTAATGTTGCATCCAAGATCAAAGATATCAAAAGTGATATCTTCTCCCAAGATGAGATGAAAAGATTGCTACCTATCATCCAAGATGGGATGAGTGACTCGGCAAGTCTTGATAACTTTTTTGAATTTCTGAGGATCAATGGGATGGATTTTTTCAAGGCAGCTAGGTCAATGCTCCCTGCACCATGGCAGAATGCGCCTCATATGGATGCCGAACTCAGAGCTTTTTATGAGTATGTCAGTACCTGCTTTGAGCCGTGGGATGGTCCTGCTGCCGTCAGTATGACAGATGGTAGATATATCGGATGTGTGCTCGATAGAAATGGATTGAGACCAGCCAAATATATCATCACAAAAGATAACAGGCTTTTGATCGCATCCGAGTATGGAACACTTCAGACTCCTGAAGAGGAGATCGTAGAGAGAGGCAGGCTCCAATCTGGTGAAATGATGGGAATAGATCTCAAATATGGAACTGTACTCAAAAGCAATGATATCGATGATTACCTTAAAAATAGAGAGCCGTATGCTAAGTGGATGAATGAAAATATGATTTATCTCCAAGAGCATATGAATAATCCATTCTCCAGAATTGATATTCCTGAAAAAGAGGTAATGTATGCTAGGCAGCGTTATTTTAATATCACACTAGAAGTGATCGAGCAGGTGGTCGAACCAATGATCGTAGAGGGCAAAGAGGCAACTGCGTCGATGGGTGACGACACACCATTGGCAGCTTTTTCCACAAAACAGCGAAACTTTTCTGATTTTTTCAAGCAAAAATTTGCGCAGGTCACCAATCCCCCAATCGACCCTATCCGTGAAAAAGTCGTGATGAGTTTGAATACCGGGTTCGGTGAAATGAAAGATATTTTGACCGATAATGCTGAGCATGCCAAAAGACTCAAAACAGTGTCACCAATCCTCTCGTTTGAAAAAGTGCAAATACTTCGGGAATTTGGAGATGAAAAAGATCCAAAGTATGACCCAAGCTATAAAGCAAAATGCTACGATACAACCTTTGATTTTGATCTGAAAATGAGCTTGAATAGACTTGTAGATCAAATCTTGGAAGATGTCAAAAATGAGGGGATAAGAACAATAATTCTTGACGATAGTGCAGTGGACGAGAAGCATAAAGTGATGCCTATGCTGATGGTGGTCGGTCGCCTCAATAAAGCTCTGTTGGATAATGATGTGCGCAACTTGGTGAGTATCGTTGCCGTAACTGGTGAAGTGCATGACTCTCATATGGCAGCTTCCTTGATCGCCTTTGGTGTCGCAGCCATTTATCCCTATATGTTTTATCAAACTGTAGCGATGATAGCCCAAAGAAAAAATCCAAATGTTAATTTGGCTCCTATTTTGAAAAAAGTGCGAAAAGCGATTAACTTTGGACTCCTCAAAATCATGTCAAAGATGGGTATCTCTACGATCTCAAGCTATAGAAACTCCAGCCTATTTGATGTGATCGGTCTAAGTGATGAGATCACAACAGAGTGTTTCCCTGATGCCTATGCTTTTCTCAAAGGGCTTAGCTATGATGATATCGAAGCTCGTATTGTTAAAGTGCATAATGATGCCTATAGCAAAGAGACAGGCAATAAAATCTTTCCACTAAATATCGGTGGATACTATAAATATCTTGATGGTGGTGAATTTCATGACTTTTCACCGGCGACAGTTCATGCTATCCACAAACTCTCTCTTAGTGGTAAAAAAGAGGATTTCAATCAGTTAAAAGCACTGGTAGATGGTAGAGATAAGAAGTTCATTCGTGACTTCTTTGAGCTTCAAAGTGATAGAGATGCTATTAATATCGATGAGGTAGAGCCTCTTTCTGAAATCTTCAAGCGCTACTCGACAGCAGCGATGAGTCTGGGCTCTATCTCCCCTGAGGCACATGAATGTCTAGCTGAAGCGATGAATACTATCGGCGGCAAGAGTAATTCTGGTGAAGGAGGAGAGGATGCTGTGCGATTTGACACGATCAAAAACTCCAAGATCAAGCAGGTAGCTTCTGGGCGTTTTGGTG
>QMKU01000300.1 GCA_003646525.1 Campylobacterota bacterium | reverse complement strand
TCTAAAATATCTTCAACGATTGTAACCCATATATTAAGATTATGCTTTTCAAGGGATACATCCTGATAAATAGAATTATCTAGCTGTAACGGGATAACGCCTTGATCTTGTCTGCCCACTCCTTCAATATACTCTTGGAGCTTGATAAACATGTACTCTACTACTTCGTCGATACTTTGCAACTCTTCAGCTGTAAATTTATGTGCCGATACTACTCTTACTGACATTCTAAAATCCTTTGTGTGTTGTGTATCCTGATAAACAAAATACTTGCTATTAGGGTTAAGTATTTGAGCGTTTATGTTTCTCATATAGACTCTTCTCTCTACTTCTGCAAATCTTGAAAAACCTTTTGTGTTTTCCTTGCTTCGTATATAGTCGAGCATAGTTTCGCCTGATCTTTCTTTCATAATCGCTTCTAATTCAAGCAATCGCCACAATGGCACTTGTGCAATTTTAAAACGATAATCTATCTCCACTTTTGTTTCCTTTCTGGTTCGTTATAAACTGAATTGTATCTATCCTGTAAAGAAAAATCTATCACTTTCTCTTTACAGGATGCTCTTCTCTCTGATTTATCATAACCAGAACTGTATATATCCTGATAAGAAAAAACTTAACTCTCTTATTTATCTTACTATAAGCTATTTAGAGGTAATTCATCCAGTGACCCCCCTGTAATCCCCTAATAGTGGGGTTTTAGCGTTGGATAAGTGGACGATTGCTACTTTATTGGCTGGGGATGGTGAGCTAAATAAAGGTTATAAAATGGTGGGATTGGTGGGACTGGTGGGACTCGTATCAAAAAAAGTCCCACCAGTCCCACCAATCCCACCGAAAACAAACCTTTTATTTGCTACTCTCCAAACTCTGATTTAAATCCTCTTTGGTTCTTTCCTCCTACCTTTCTTTGCATCTTCTCAAATCCTGCTTTTACTAATTCCTTAGAAAAATTATCTTTACTAAGCCTATGATATCCACTACCATTACAGTATTCTGAGTAGGTATTATATAAATCTCTAGTTGAGGCAAACTCATAATCATTTTTAACAATCTGATACTCTTCAATAAATTGGAGTACGCTATTTGCCTCCCTTTTAAAATTAGCGTGTGCATTATCTACTTTATTGCTTTGGGTAAATTTACCATTCTCTAATACTCTTATTAGTCCTGCAATAATCCAGTTCAATACCCCTGATAGTTCCTTTGCTATGATCTTATTTGGTAGGCGAATATCTTGCTCTTTCTCTGATATGGTCACTTCAAAAGGTATGATAATAAACCTCCGAAAAAAGCCATGTGATCTGTCACTCTCCCTTGGTAGTTCATTGGCATTAAATATCATCTTTGCATTATTGTTAAGTTCATAACCATCTTTATATAATCTCCTTGCACTCACTGGCTCCCCTGATACCAAAGCTTTGAATATATCGGTATTTACTCCTTTTGAATTTATCTCACTTGAGAAGTTTATAAGCTTATTTTCTAGTCCTGCTCTGTAGTTGTTTCCTTTATCACCTTTTGAACATATATCACCTAATCCCATTGATGATATATTATCCCTACCCATCAACTTTGATACCACTTCAAAAAGTACACTTTTACCATTTGCACCACCACCATATAATATAAGAGCTTTCTCAAGCTTCAAGTTAGTAGTAAATACATAACCTAAGAACTCCTGTAAAACAAGAGAAGAGTTTGTATCTGGTAATACCTTATTGATAAAATTATCAAATATAGGTGCGATTGCCTCCTCATCATAATCATATTGCAGTACATAAGTTAAAAAATCATTTCTATTATGATCTCTTAGTTTGACATTACCACTATCTATCTCAAGCGTGCCATTATTGAGGTTGATTAATATACTCTTACCCTCTCTTTGTGGTATACCCTCATCTATTCCACATTTTATAAACTGTTTGAAGAGCTTTTCTGAAAAATCAGCTGTGAGTGCTGTAGCTGGTGAATAAAAGCCTAGCTTAATAGTCATACTTGATAATTTACTCTTGATCTCCTCATCTGATATAACACTCCAGTATTTACCATCATACATATATATAGCCCCGTGTTTTACACATATACCTAATTTTATCCTCTTGGCTACTTTGAATATTTCGTGGATAATAGCTACAATATATAAGCTATTAGGTATCTTCAAGTTATCCACATTGGCGTAATCATCCTCTTTTCTGTACTTATGTAGTGGATCGCGAATGTCGTGCTCTAGGGTATTGATTAGATTAACCTTTTGTATAGACTCTGATAGTTTCTCCAGCGGTGAGGTTTTTTCTGCTATACTTGTGTTCTCTATTTCTCTAAATGTTTTAGGCTCCTGTCCTGAAGCATCTCCTGTTATATTACTAAGTCCATCTTCGCTGGCTTCAAATCCTGTATTACTCATATTAAATCTCCTTCTACACTATCGACTGCATAAAGCATCACACTTTTTAAAGAATTTAATCCAAGACTCCAATTACTCACAACATCCGATAAGTCCAAACTATCACGCTGAAACTTAATATCCATCAAGTCAAATATTCTCTTATAGGATAATACGATACCGTGAGAAACTTGACTACATAATAAATTCATAGTGGCTATTCCTTTAGTGTCACCTCTTTTTAAATCTGGCAGAAATACCACCTCATGTCCTGATAAATAAAGTATATCTTCATCTGTAAACTTTTTGTAATTCACTGTAGGTATCATCAACACATTAAGCCCTAGCAATACGCCCGTGATTAGGTCGTGGTGTCCTTCAACTACATAAGTAGGTGTATCCCCTCCAAGTCCATAGAATAGACACTGTGAGTTTGGGTGTGTCTCTTTTGCTGTCATCCATTTTTTATCATATAATCTTCTATGCTTGAATGATATTAGCTTATCTGAGTAATCTCGGATCTTGATAACTAAGCTTTTGTTTTTATCATCGTAGGTGGTCAACTCTCTAAAAGCTGTGATACTTTTTCTTGATGCTTCAACCCAAAGCCATTTGGGAGCTGTAGCTAACAACTCTTTGGCATAATCAGGATTTTTAAAAGTCTGTAGTTTCTCTTTGTTTTGGTCGTACTGCCAAACTTGAGCTACAATTTCCGAATATCTCTCTTTAGTGATTGTAGGCTTTTTCTT
>QMKU01000299.1 GCA_003646525.1 Campylobacterota bacterium | reverse complement strand
GTTTGTCTACCCTGAGCCTCACTACCATATCCTCCTTACCAAAAGCAGCAAATGGAGTTTGAATACGGGTAATAAAGCTGCTCATGTCTCTGTGTGGATAAAATACCTTTTTGGTACTCACGACCTCTTTTATCATAGAGATACGCAGAAATTCAAAACACCCTTTGGAAACATTTTCACCTACTAGGTAGAAATTTTCATTGAGAAAGAGTATCTTGTAGGGGTGAAATCTCCTCTGGGTTTTGATGCGTTCGGTTATATAGAGTATCTTTATCTCTTTTTTGAACCTTATGGAGTGCTCTAGCTTTTTGAGAATATCTCTATTTTGCATATTTTCAAATGGGCGAGACTTAAAGTCATAGACTTCTAGGGATGTTTTAATAAGCCCTTTGGTCTTGTCCGATACTACACTCTGCTTATCAGTCATACCAAAAAGATTGACTATATTTGCCAATGTCATCAGATCTGTAGCACTCAACACATCCTCTAGTAGTACCCTACGATACGCCCGATAACACTCCCCCTCCTTGGTCACAAAATCCCCAAACAGCTCACGAATAAGCTCAAAATCCCTACGAATAGTCCTATCACTCACCTCATAAACAGTAGCTAGATTGGTAATGCAGAGTTTTTTACCATTGTTGAGGTCTTTTAGGATCTCTATGGTTCGGTATAGGCTTGATTTTTGGCTCATTACAAATACCCCTCCACAGACTCTCTCAAAACCTCCACCAACTCCTCATCCATATATCCATAATCATCAGGGATATCCAAAACAACTACTTTTTTGTACTGTAACAATCTACCATATTCAGCCTTGAGTCTCTCTTTGTGTTTGTACTCCATGGCAAAAATCATATCTGACCACTCTATATCTTTGGCATTTAGAGTTTTTCTAGATCGTGGGCTTGTCCCTGCTGAATGCACATTGAGACGACTATCTCTACTGTAAATTTTCTCTGCTGTAGGACTACGCCATTGGTTACGACTACAGATGAATAGGATGTTTTGCATTATAATTTCTTACAAATGTCTCATCAACATCAATGTAATTATAAAATGGTTTTTCCATAATTTTCCTTCTGTTTTTTATCAGACAAAATATGTCACTAAAATATTGTATCGACTTCAACATAAATACCTTATATCAAATCTTCCAACACCTCCTCAATACCCTGAAACTCAAACTCAAATCCACTCTCTAACAACCGTTTAGGATAGACCCTTTGACCATCTATGAGTATGGTAGCTCCCTCTCCTAGTAGAGCTTTTAGGATAAAAGCAGGTAGTGGTATAAAAGCTGGACGATTTAGCTTGGTAGCTAGTACTTGGGTGAAGTGATAGTTTGTTGTAGGCTGTGGTGTAGAGAGGTTAAATAGACCTTTGGCATGTGGTTCTTTGATGACCCACTCATAGGCTCGTGCCAAATCAGATATATGGACAAAAGAGAGTGGTTGAGTACCATCACCTATGATACCACCTACACCTAGCTTAAAAGGTAACAACATTTTCTGCAACGCCCCACCATCACCCAAAATAAGACTCAACCTAAATATAGACACCCGTGCATTAGCCTTATGAGCCTCAATCTCCCAATCTCTACATATATCTGTTAGATAACTTGTACCGTAAGTGTAGTTGTCTTCATCACATAGCGTATCATTCTCATAGATACCTATAGCTGATGTAGAGATAAATATCTGCTCCCTATCACTGCTATTGATAGCTTTTACAATACTATTTGTTGTCTCTATGCGACTACTATAGAGAATCTCTTTGTAGCTTCTGCTCCACCGTTTGAGTATCGTAGCACCCACGAGATTGATGATGATGTCAGCTCCTGATATCTTCTCTAGCATCTGAGTCTCAGAAGAGAAGTCATCTCTATCTATAGCAATGATACTATACCCAAGACCCTCAAAATAATCATAGAGATAACTACCTACAAAACCACTACTACCTGAAAGTGCTATGGTCATATTGTTTTCTCCTGATAAAAAGCTAAAAATTTCTGAGGTATTAAAGTTGAGATAATGGAATCAAAAGTACACCACTTATCATATATTGTTATTTTGGAAATCACATTAAACCTTTTAGTCACATATCTCCTTGTTTATTGTACGATCTATTTGATTAAATATTGATATTGTCTTTTTCTAATGATAATATCACTTGTCATTATGAATAAAAAATTGTATAATGATAACTATCTTTATCATTATAGGATACAAAAATGCAAACTATAGATATATCAATACAAAACAAAAAAGCAGGAGAACTCTTTTTTGATCCTCTCAAAAAAGATTATGGGTTTAACTATACTTGTGAGAGTTCTCCTGTATCACTCACGATGCCATATCAAAAAAGTACCTATACGAGCCACTATCATCTACATCCCATATTTGAGATGAATCTGCCCGAGGGATACCTCTATGAAGTGTTCAAGGGTATTTTGAGCAAAGAGTATGGATATATAGATGATTTCTTGGTACTATCCTATCTGGCACCTCATATAGAAGGTAGGCTCTCTTTTGATAGCCAATTCGAAAAGAGACTTTTTGAGGGTATAGATATAGATGAGATACTCTACAATGACAGCGATGATACTTTCCATAAGCTACTCAAAACTTTTTTGGGCAAAAATGCCATATCAGGGGTACAGCCCAAAACCTTAGCACTTATTAAAGATAAAGAGAGTTTGGTACTCAAAGAGTATATTGTCAAAACTTGGGGATCAGAGTATCCTAGACTAGCACAAAATGAATACTATAGCATGAGAGCTGTCCAAAAGGCTGGTGTGGTTATACCAAACATACAACTATCAAAGAATAAAAAATTTCTTCTAGTTGAGAAGTTTACTTATGATAAGAAACGAGATATCTATCTAGGTTTTGAAGAGATATTAGTCCTAATGGGGAAGAATAGAGACAAAAAATATAGTGGCAGTTATGAACAGATAGCAAAACTCATCTACGCTGTCACAACCGACAAAGCCTACTCTATGAAGCAGTTTTATCAAACTATGGCTATGAACTACTTACTCAAGAACGGTGATGCCCATCTCAAAAACTTTGGTATATTGTATGATAATAGTTTTGAGAGTATTCTCTTTGCTCCTGCGTATGATGTCATCAATAC
>QMKU01000298.1 GCA_003646525.1 Campylobacterota bacterium | reverse complement strand
CAAACTAGAGAAGCCTTATATAGAGACAAAAAAGAGTTATCGCTTCACAGGGGGCGACACACTGACAATCCAAATGATTCAAATCATTCGTCAAAATTTTGAACGAGGTGATCAAAGCTTGGTCTTTCTTCCTACTAGAGGCAACTTCAAATACCTATATTGCGAAAGTTGTGGCAAAACACATCTCTGCCCCTATTGCTCGGTAGGCATGGCACTCCATCGCTATCATCGCCATCTCAAATGCCACTATTGCGGATATACAGAAGGTATACAAGATACCTGTACCTCTTGTGGATATCACCCTCTCAAAAGCAATCGAATGGGTACGGTCGAAGCGATAGAGATGATCAAGGAGCAGATTCCAACCATACAGATCGAACAATTCGACTAAGACAGTATCACTTCTGCCAAAAAACTCAAAGATGCACTCTCTCGTTTTGAGAGCGGTGAGAGTCAAGTACTGCTAGGGACACAAATGCTCAGCAAGGGACATGACTATGCCAATATCACACTCTCTGTCATTATGGGGCTTGATTATATTCTAGGCTTGGCAGATTATCGTGCTAAAGAGCGAGCCATAAGTCTGTTGATACAGATAGCTGGCAGATCAGGACGAGCCAAAGAGGCACAAGTCATCATCCAAAGCAATAGCAAAGAGACATTCATCCCCTATTTGCGAAATTATGAGGCATTTCTCAAAGACGAATTGACTTTTGTCAAAGATATTTATCCTCCCTTTGTATCACTCGCCCGTATCCTAATCGCACACAAGGAGCAAGACAAAGCCATGAACCTGACAGCAGTCATAGTCGAGAAACTCCAATACTTTAAAGAGATCGAGATCATAGGGCACGGAAAAGCACCGATAGAACGAATCGCTAGCAAGTACCGCTACACAATCCTGCTTCGCTCCAAAAAAAGAGTACCCTTGCTGAGGGCACTACATAGCATCAACCAACGAGGAATAGAGATAGATATTGATCCTGTTGAGTTTTCATAATCCTAGGTTAAACGAGAAGCGTTAATTTTTTTGGTAAAATAAATTATCAATCACGAAGGCACCTCTTGAAAGAACGATACCCAACTAAGAAAATATATGTAGGTGATGTTGCCGTAGGTGGCGATGCACCAATCTCAGTACAATCAATGACTTATAGTAGCACGCATGATATCGATGCGACCGTAGAACAGATCAATCGTTTACATTTTGCTGGATGCGATATCGTCAGAGTCGCAGTACCTCAGATGCAGGATGCCTTGGCACTCAAGGAGATCAAGGAGCGCATCTCGATCCCATTGATCGCAGATATCCACTTCCACTACAAGCTAGCACTCGAAGCAGCAAAGTGGGTTGACTGTATCAGGTTCAATCCGGGGAATATTGGAGAAAAATCACGCATCAAAGAGATCGTCAAGGCTTGTCAAGATCGCTCTCTACCGATTCGTATCGGAGTAAATTCAGGCTCTTTAGAGAAAGAGATCGACCAAAAATACGGTCCTACAGCAGAGGGAATGGTCGCTTCAGCAGAGTACAATATCAAATACCTTGAAGACCTTGGATTTACAGATATCAAAATCTCCCTCAAAGCAAGCGATGTCAACCGAACCGTCGATGCGTATCGGGCACTTAGACCTAGAAATAATTATCCTTTTCATTTGGGTGTCACTGAGGCAGGAACCCTTTTTCATGCCACAGTCAAATCTTCTATCGGACTAGGTACTTTGCTGCTCGATGGCATCGGGGATACTATGCGCGTCTCTATCACTGGTGAACTCGAAGAGGAGATCAGGGTAGCTCGTGCGATACTCAAAGATAGCGGAAGAGTCGCAGATGGACTCAATATCATCTCTTGCCCTACCTGTGGACGCATCGAAGCAGACTTAGTCTCAGCAGTAGAAGAGGTAGAGAGACGCACAGCACATATCAAAACACCTATGAATGTCTCAGTGATGGGATGTGTGGTTAATGCTATCGGGGAAGCCAAGCATGCCGATGTCGCGATCGCTTATGGCAAAGGGAGTGGACTGGTGATGGTCAAGGGAGAAGTTGTCGCCAAACTTCCAGAAGGAGAGTTGGTCGATCGCTTTGTGAAGGAAGTAGAAAAATTTGCCGAGGAGGGCAACTAGAGTATGGATAATATGTACAACTTAAATATAGAGAGAGCTGTACTGGCAGCAATTATTTTTGATCCTGAAGTATTTGAAGAGATAGCAGCAAAATTAAAAGCTCAAGACTATTATCTACCTTTTCATCAGTACCTTTTTGCAGCGATGGAGACATTGGTTGCCGAAGAGAAGCCCATCGATGAAGAGTTTTTGCGTAACAAAATGGTTTCAATGGGGAAATTTGACGAGACAGCGATGCTCGATGTCCTCGCAGCCAATGCACTCTCCAATACGGCAGCATATCTAGGTGAGATCAAAGCCAAATCAACCAAACGAGCACTGGCAACACTGGCAACAGAGATCAAAAAAGTAACGATAGAGGATGATCTTCCAGTGATTGAGATCATGAATCTTGTCGAGAAAAAACTGTACGAAATTACACAAGACAGTACAAATGAAGACTTTAGGGATTCCAAAGATATCGCTCTAGCTATGATGGATGAGATCGAACGCCTCAAGTCTTTGGGAAACTCCAAATTGATCGGTACAGATACAGGATTTCGAAATCTCAACGAAAAAACTAGTGGATTTGGAAGGGGAGACTTGGTTATCATAGCGGCGAGACCAGCTATGGGAAAAACGGCATTGGTACTCAATATGGCACTCAAGGCAATTGAGCGAAATGAAGGGGTAGCATTCTTCTCCCTAGAGATGCCAGCAGAACAGTTGATGTTGAGAATGCTTTCAGCCAAGACATCCATTCCCCTACAGGCACTACGAGTAGGTGATCTAAAGGATGATCAATGGAGTCAGTTTTCTGCTGCCGTAGACGATATAGCACAAAAGAAACTTTTTGTGGATGACGGAGGCTATGCGACGATCCACCATGTCCGCTCCAAACTTCGCAAACTCAAATCACAACATCCTGAGATTACGATGGCAATCATTGACTATCTTCAGCTTATGAGTGGTGAAGGAGGGCGAGAGGGACGACAGCAAGAGATCTCGGAGATTTCGAGAGGTCTCAAGCAACT
>QMKU01000297.1 GCA_003646525.1 Campylobacterota bacterium | reverse complement strand
TGGAGGGCTTGGTGTAGCTCTTATTTCTGGTACAGTTGCGGCAGTGTTTGTCTCTCTACTCTTTGTTCCTATCCTCATGGACAACTCTAAAGCGATGGATTTCAAACCGATAAAAGGTGAGGAGCACGATAATATTGCGATTACCAAATAGTCTCCCTATCTCTTGCGAGTACCCATATCGGGTACTCTCCACAACCTTTTAACCACCTATCTGCTATAATATTCCAATTAAATTATAATCAGGAGTCAAAATGGCAACAATAGGTATGGGTGATATCAAAAAAGGTCTTCGACTAGAGCTTGATGGCAATCCTTTCAGAGTAACGGAATTTCAACATGTCAAGCCAGGTAAAGGTGCAGCTTTTGTGAGAGTAAAGATCAAAAATCTTTCTACGGGTAAAGTAATTGAAAAAACTGTTCATGCTGGTGATAAATTTGGAGTGCCTGAACTAGAGCAAAAAACGATGCAATATCTTTACGATGATGGCGATATGCTACAGTTTATGGATACGACAACTTATGATCAGATTGGATTGACACATGAGCAAGTAGGCAAAGAGACTTTTGATTTCATGATCGATGGAATGGAGGCGGATATTCTTTTTCATAATGACAAAGCGATTTCAGTAGAAATTCCTCAAACTGTGGTACTGAAAGTAGTAGAGACTCCACCAAACTTCAAAGGTGACTCACAAGGCGGAAAGAAGCCAGCTACACTTGATAGTGGAGCAGTTGTACAGGTGCCATTCCATATACTTGAAGGTGAAATGATCAGAGTTGATACGGTAGAAGGGAAATATTTAGAAAAAGCAAAATAGTATTACTGTCTTGCTTTATTGATAAGTACCTTGGCATACATGCCAGGGAAGATATTTTTAGTTCCCTTGTCAAAACTGACGCGTATTTTGATCTTGTGTGTCATAGGATTTGCATCTGGAATGATGGCTTTGATCTTCCCATCAGTGCGGTATTCGAGTGAGGGAATAGCCACTTTGACGGTATCTCCAACATGAACATGTCGCATCATACCTTCAGATATTGAGACATCAATCTCCAGATCTTCCATATCGACCATCATGATTGTTAGCATGCCAGGCATGACCATATCACCGACTTTGATATTTTTCTGGACAATGACACCATCGGAGGGTGCTTTCATCTTGAGATAATTAAAAACTGTCGCCAATTGCTTGGCTTTAATGGACATTTGCTCTACCATAACCTGAGATGTCTCCAACATTGCTTCCGCATTCTCTGCCATGGTATTGAGGTCATCTAGATCTGTCATAGGCATCATCATCTTATTGTTTGCCTTGACTTCAAGTTTATCTTTGCGCTTCTGAAGTATTAGAAGACGCTTTCTCCAGAACTCAACAACAATTTTTGACTGTTCCAATCCCAAATCAGCCTGAGACTTCATGATATCAAATTCAGCTGATTCCATCTCATAGAGATTGTCTTCGCGCTTGACATAGTCACCCAACTTGACATAGACTTTTTTGATATAGCCCATGTATCGGCTTCCTATCATTTTTTGCCCATTTGAGATAACTGTACCAGTTAGACTGATTTGATTTGCCGATACTGTCTGGGTTGAGAGTAAAAACAGAGTAATAAAAAATAATTTATTCAAGCATACTTCCTTAGTTTAAAACTTCTATCCTTGCGAAACGCATCATACTACCATTTTCTTAATTGAGTATGACACTCCATACATTGTTGGGTAATTTTTGAATAAGCTTGAAGAGCTTGTGTAGCATCACCATCTTTGAATCGCTCTATGATATCTTTAGTTTTTTGTTTGATCTTTTTTTTGATTCGATTGGACATTTGTACTTTATTGTTTGTGTAACGCGTCATAATATCTTTCTCTTCGACCTCTTCAAGTGGTGGTTCGATTCTTTGAACTGTATCAGCAAGTTTACCTGTTCCTTCAATAACCATATCAATGTTATTATAGAAAAAACCATTCTGAATTTCCTGCATGGCACTTGCCATTGTCTGCATATCGAGGATTCTATCTTTTTGCATATAGGAACCAGCACTCAAAAGCGTTCCGGTCAAAACGAGACCTACCAGTATTTTTTTCATTGTAACTCCTAATTTTTAGTATTTTTTCTGAACTAATTGTACCATATTATAATAAATATATCAGAATAGTTGAGCATATTTATTGATATATATAATTTTTTTTTATTATTTTATATTCTTTAAGTTCTGATTTAGAGAAAGATTGTTATAGTTTTTCGTGCAGAAACTGCAGAAATAAATTTTATACCCAATCTGGAGGATTGAAAATGAAGAGAATTGTATTAGCAAGTGCTATTGCCATAGCGAGTATTACGACAGTACAGGCGGATTTTAGTTTCGGAGATATGTTCAAAGATATGAAAGATGCAGCAACATCTATGAGTCATGATGCAAGAGATAGTGTTACTGCAATGAAAGATGGAGCGGTAGAGACTAGTAAAAGTGCAGAACGAACTGTTACTAATGTGAGTAAAGATGCAAAAGACTCTGCCGTCAAAGTTTCAGATGACTTGAAGACAAGCGAAATTGCTACTGTGAATAGCTCAGAGCGTTCTGTAACTAATCTCAGTAAAGATGCTAGAGATAGTACGATTGAGATGGCTGAAGACACCAAAGACTCTATCACAAACACTACAAGAGATATGAAAGATAGCTCAACTATGGCTACCAAAGATTTCAAAGATAGTACCGTAGCAATCTCTCATGATATCAATGATGCTACTAAAACTGTATCAAATGACTCAAGAGATTCAGTCAAAACAGTTTCAAACGACTCAAGAGATTCAGTCAAAACAGTTTCTAACGATACAACTGACTCTATTAAAACTGTATCTAATGACTCAAGAGATTCAGTCAAAACAGTTTCAAACGACTCAAGAGATTCAGTTAAAACAGTTTCTAACGATACAACTGACTCTATTAAAACTGTATCTAATGACTCAAGAGACTCTGTCAAGACAGTTTCAAACGACTCAAGAGATTCAGTCAAAACAGTTTCTAACGATACAACTGATTCTGTCAAAACTGTATCTAACGACTCAAGAGACTCTGTCAAGACAGTTTCAAACGACTCAAGAGATTCAGTCAAAACAGTTTCTAACGATACAACTGA
>QMKU01000296.1 GCA_003646525.1 Campylobacterota bacterium | reverse complement strand
TGTTGCTTCGGTTAGCAAAATATGTGATTTTGACTATTGAAATAGTCAAAGGGGTCAGGTAACAACTACAACTCTTGAGTTGTAGTTGTTACCTAATTCTTCGGGTCAGGCGTTGAATATACACCACCGTATTAAAACCAAAGTAAAAGTTCAAGTTAAAAACTATACCCTACCATTCAATCTTCACATCTAAATATTAGTCTGCTTCAAAGCACTCTCAACTTCGTCAATATAGCCCTCTTTTCTAGGCTAAGGGGTCTGGTGATGCCAATGCTATTTCTATACATACGATACAACCACTCAAATAAAAAGAGCACAGCCTAATACAAAAATCCAAACAGCCAAAGTGGTATTCTGTTGCTAAACCCTCGCTCTATATCATCTGAGGCGACAAATGAGTTTGGGATATCTTTTATCTGATGAAATGACTTGTTCTTGCCTCCTATCTCAAAGGTATACTTCTCATCTACTAAGAAATCACCACTTTTAGGGGCTACTACCTCATGGTCTTTACTTAGCTGATTTATAAAAAATGTCTCTCTTATGGTTCCTGTATCTGCTTTTGAGGTGAAGAGTAGATTGGGGTTGTCCAGATATATCTTCTCAGGTTTCTCTATGCTTTTTAGACCTCTTGTGCTCTTCATAAGCATCTTGATGAGTCAAGGATCTTCGAGATATTTGAGGTAGTTTTTGAGTGTTCTCTCATCACCTATACCTATGATATTTTTGAGTTTTTTCATATCTGGGGTGAAAGGAACCGATGCAGAGATGACTTTGAGTAGTGACTTCAGCTTTTTGATACTGTTCCCCGTCAATGATGGATAGATAGCCAGCAGGTCACTCTCTATGGTTGTATGGATATTTTGTTCTAGTGCCATAGTAAACTGATATTTGTTGTTGTATTCAAAATAGTAAGGGTAGTAGCCTACCTCCAAGTACTCTTTAAATAATGGTAGAATTTTCTCATCTGTTTTGGATAATGTATCTGCTATGCTTTGGGCGATGGTCTGATGCTCTAGGAGTATCTCTGCTAGATCAAAGCTCTCTAGTACAATCCCCAGCTTCATCTCTATGAACTCACGCAGGCTCATGCCCTTCATAGTGTAAACCAAAGCACGCCTACTCAAATCGTGACTGCCCTTGTGTATCTCCAAGGCTGAGCTTCCTGAGACAACAAGCTTCAGTTGCCTAAAGGTATCATTGATACTTTTGGACAAAAGGTGTCAACAAAAGGTGTCACAACAAAAGGTGTCAGGTGATAACGATAACTCCTGATCACCCCACATACAGCTGGTTGTGATATACATAGAAGCTTTAGGGTCAGGTGACGAAACCAAACTTTTAGAATTTTTATTCGTTTGATAGCTATAACTCTTCTGCCCACTATTCCAATAAATATCTACTCTTTAAAACTATATAAACTGCTTCACAAAATCTTCAGAACGCATGCACTTCACCCCTTTTGAGACAAAATTGTTGTCATTGGTTACGATGATATCACATTGGGTATTGAGAGCCAAAATATACTGTATGCAATCTTCAAAATCCTTGTAGTCGCCATCCTCACGCATCAAGGAGATAGCATCTAACAACTCATCTTCTCCAAAAGGAATGATAGAGACACTTGTCTTCAAAAACCCTATAGCATCCAAGGCATTTTCTCTCGTAGTATATTTAGCTGTGATATAGTAAATATTAGTAACGATATCACAACTAGTATAAACTGTCATGCCCTTACCTAAAGCTCCTAAGTAGGCTCTGTTACTATCAGGGTGAGATTTTCTATCTTTATCAAAAATATCATTAAAGATATTAGCATCAAAAAAGACTTTTTTAATTGTCACTATTTGCCTTTATCCACTGGATATTTACATGTTCAGGAAACATACCCGTAAACATACCTGAGAGTTTTTCTGCTGCTTCTAATTTCCGTTTAATCTCATACTCCGAGATTTTCTCTTCTATCAAATCTTGTATCACTTGACTCTGTTTCTTGTCAAGCTTTTTGGCGAGATACTCTAGATCCTTGGCTACCTTTTCAGGCATAGTAAAATTCTTACGCACTGACATTTTACACTCCTTGAAATATGTATTTAACTATGTGTATTATATCATACACACTTTAAAGTAATCCAAGAAACTTTAGTACCGTGTGATGAATAGCCACTTTTTTCATTCACATTTATAGCTAAAAATACTTTAGAGACAGCAGAATCACTAATACCTAAATATCTAGCCACTTCAACTTGTTTATAGTCGTCTTCTATCGCATTTAGTATAGCTCTATTTCTCTTATCTCTAGTTTTGCAATCTTCAAAATACTCTTTTAGACTTTTTATTTTTGCATATGCAAATTATAAAGAGAGTGCCGAGGAGTTTAAAACTAGAATATTACAACATTGGATAGTTGAAACTCACCTACCTCCTTGATATCTATAGACTCGAAATAATTATGCAGTACTACGCTCTAAAATACTTCCTAGCATTATTGAACTGCTTTTCCCCAGTCAATGCAACTATACCAACCAAACTCTACGAGGCGTTGAATATACACCACTGTATTAAAACCAAAGTAAAAGTTCAAGCAAAAACTAACTCTATCATTCAATCTTCACACCTAAATAGTAGTCTGCTTCAAATCACTCTCAAACTTCTCTCCTGTTTTTATCTCCAAAAACTCTCTATAGGAGAGACTATAAAGATGATGAAGTACCACCCGTCTACTTAAGTCTGCCTGAGCATCGAGTATAGAAGTCGCACACGAACCTGTAAAGAGTACCTTGAGGTCAGGATAGACATCATAGATGGCTTTGAGATGTAGTGAGAATTTGGGGTATTTGTCTGTCTCATCGAGCAGGAGATAGCGACCCCCTCGCTTACGAAACTCCCCTGCAAACTCAAAGAGATCTATAGTCGAGATAAAAGGCAGATCAAAAGAGAAGTACAAAGAGTGAGAAGAGGGGTGAGATGCTTTGGTTGTTTTTAGGTTGCACCTAGGCTGTCGAAAAATGACAAAATAAGTATATATTTAATTTCTTATTTTTGGCTTTTTACTATTGTGGTCATCAACAGGGCAGGGGTCATATGTTGCAAAATCAACTCACGAAGTGGGTGGATTTTCAACACTTGACCTCGGTTGAGTCGTTA
>QMKU01000295.1 GCA_003646525.1 Campylobacterota bacterium | reverse complement strand
TTTGTTATTTATTGGAATACAGGCTCACTGCAGTATGATGTTGTTTTTGCCGAGCTTCCTTATTTGAGCCATGGGATATTGGTTACGGCGGCTATTGCACTCTTTATCGGTGCGATGGGTAAGTCAGCACAATTTCCACTTCATACCTGGTTGACAGATGCGATGGAGGGCCCGACACCGGTTTCTGCATTGATTCACGCAGCGACGATGGTAACCGCTGGGGTATTCCTGGTGATCAGAGCCAATCCTCTCTACATATTGACACCTGAAGTAGGTTACTTTATTGCAGCACTTGGTACTTTTGTTGCTATATTTGCCGCTTCTATGGCACTAGTCGCTAGAGACTTGAAGCGAATTATTGCCTTCTCAACACTTTCACAGCTTGGATATATGTTTGCTGCGGCAGGATTGGGTGCTTATTGGATAGCACTTTTCCATCTTGGAGCACACGCATTCTTCAAAGCGTTACTCTTTCTGGGTGCAGGTAATGTGATGCACGCGATGCATGACGAGCTTGATATTTTCAAAATGGGTGGCTTGAAAAAATCAATGCGATGGACTTATATTTATATGGGTGTTGCCTCTTTGGCATTGGCTGGGATCCCGCCACTGGCAGGATTCTTCTCCAAGGATGCAATTATCGAGACTGCCTTCAATGAAGGAACGCTGATTCTCTGGATTACACTAGTAGTAACGGCAGGTATGACAGCATTCTATAGCTTTAGACAAGTCTTCCTGACATTTGAGGGTGATGAGCGCTACAAGGCTTTTGGTATCAATCCTCATGAGATGTATACTTATGTCTTGATAGCGATGTCTCCATTGGCTCTCTTGGCTGTAATCGCAGGTTTATTTCAGGGGGCATTTCACACATTTGCGACAAACCTTCTTCCAAACTATGAGATGAGTGAACATACACATCATTTAGTGTGGTTACTTGGAGGTATCGTTCTGGCATTTGCTGTTGGCGGTATTGCTCTGGCTTGGATTAAATATGGTAGAGGTTTGAAGCGAAATGAAAAACTGGAAAACAGTTTTGTCTATAAGCTACTAAAGAATCAATACTATATCCCACAATTTTATGCAGAATATATCTCTAAGCCTTATGGGATGATTTCAACTATGTTGTGGAAATCTGTAGATATGAAGATTGTCGATTCGACGGTAGATGGAATTGCTAACCTCTTATATAGTGGTGGTGATAAAACAAGAAAAATGCAAACCGGTAACTTGTCAGACTATTTAAATTGGATGGCTGTCGGATTGGTTGTGTTGTTGCTCACAGCAACAATAGCAGCGGTAATCGGTTAAGGAGCAGGTAGATGGATAATATATTAAGTGTTTTGGTATTTTTTCCAGCAGTCGCAGGATTGTTGGGTTTTGTAGTTGATAAAAAAAGTGCTAGAGTCTATGGTATCAGCGTTGCATCTATTGAGCTGCTGCTTGCTCTTTGGCTTTGGATGAGTTTTGATAGTAGTAATGCTGGGATGCAGTTTGTTGAATTGATTCCTTTGGTTCCTGACTTTGGTATCAGTTATTACCTAGGAGTTGATGGTATCAGTCTCTTCATCGTTGTGATGGCGGCATTGATGACACTACTTGGTATGATAGGAATGAGTATTGAGAAAGATATCAAAAATATGATAATTTCTCTTCTCTTCCTTGAGATGACAATGATCGGTGTTTTTGTAGCCTTGGATGCGATCATTTTCTACCTCTTCTGGGAGTTGTCACTTGTTCCGATGCTCTATATCATCGGTGCTTGGGGTGGTCCACTGAGGATCTATGCCTCAATTAAGTTTTTCCTTTATACCTTTACGGGTTCACTGATTATGCTGGTGGGTATGCTCTTTATGGCATATCTGTATCACAGCATTTCAGGTATATGGAGTTTCTCGATTACTGATTGGTATGCGCTGGTTCTGCCAGTCAATTACCAAATCTGGCTCTTTTTGGCATTCTTTGTAGGTTTTGCCATCAAGGTGCCGATGTTTCCTTTCCATACTTGGTTGCCTTATGCGCACGGTCAGGCACCAACTATCGGTTCAGTGATTCTTGCAGCAGTTCTACTCAAGATGGGTACTTACGGGTTCGTGAGATTTTCACTGCCACTTTTCCCTGATGCTTCCGTGTTGATGATTACACCTATTGCTGTGATAGCTGTTATTATGGTTATCTACACTGCCATGATTGCTTATGCACAAGAAGATATGAAGCAGGTTATTGCTTACTCATCTGTTTCACATATGGGTGTAATTGTATTGGGAACATTTGCGATGAATGCAGAGGGAATCAGTGGTTCAGTCTTTTTGATGCTCTCTCACGGAATCGTATCTGGTGCACTCTTCATGCTTGTCGGGGTAATTTATGATCGACGACATACAAAATTGATGAGCGAATTTGGTGGACTAGCTTCAGTGATGCCAAAATATGCTGTGATCTTCGGAATCATGCTAATGGCTGCAGTCGGCTTACCGTTGACCATCGGCTTTGTTGGCGAGTTCCTAGTTCTCTTGGGCTTTTACAAAGTTTCACCTATGATTGCGATCCTTGCTGGGACAACGATCATTCTTGGTGCAATTTATATGCTCTCTCTGTATAAAAAGAGTTTCTTTGGTCCAGTAACAAATGAAGCAAATAAAAATCTTACTGACCTTGATGGTCGTGAGATGATGTCACTTGTACCACTTGTTTTGATAGTGGTTTGGCTGGGTATTTATCCCAAGCCTGTGCTTGGTCCGATCGATAATAGTGTCAAAGCACTCTTGAGCTTTATGCATGAGAAGGCACAGACACCTGAAGCCAAAGAGCGAATAATTGTGAGTAATACAACAAAGGAGGCAAGATAATGTTAGAGCCTATAAGTGTAAGTTTAGCTTCCCTAAATCTGGCAACCTTGGCACCTATGCTGATTGCAATTGCTGGTGGATTGATCATTCTGATCATTGACCTGATCAAAGGGAATCTTGATAAGTCTCTCTATGTGATGTTGACAATTTTAATTCTCTTTGTGAACTTTGGATCTGTACTCGGACTCAATGTAAATGAACGGGGATTTTTTGATGTTATCCTGATTGATGGTATTGCCATTGTTTCGCAGTTATTGATATTGGCAGCATCTATGCTGTTTATACCATTGGCATTAACCTCAA
>QMKU01000294.1 GCA_003646525.1 Campylobacterota bacterium | reverse complement strand
GATTGTAAGGGGAAGTAGTGTATATTCAACGCCTGACCCGTAACATGGATATCTAGGTTTTTTCAACTCAAATACCGTGTATATAATTTCCACTTTTTCTTCTTTCAAAAACAATACACGGCACTTAGCTTCTTAGCTTCTTGAAGTAACAAAGCTGGAGCCTCGCTACTAGCAAAAGTTAATTTACTAATCTGAGAAATCTATGGTTTCCGATCATCTCGGGACTAAAACAATGCCTTATGTTCCACCATGCTGCATTGGTTTTGGACGACTTTCATCCCAGCCTTCTCCGCCTTCTTGGCTGCTTCATTGTTGACAAGTCCTTGTTGTCCCCAGAAGACTTTGATATCTCCTCTCTCGATACAGGCATCTGCTATAGGATTGAAAGCGGCAGGTTTTCTGAAGATATCGACCATATCGACCTCGAAAGGGATCTCTGCGAGAGAGCGATAGACTTTTTCTCCGAGTATGGTTTCTTCTTTGGGATAGATAGGGATGATCTTGTATCCGACACCTTGTAAATATTTTGCTACTCTATGACTGGCTTTGGACTCATCTGGAGATAAGCCTAGGATAGCGATTGTTTTGACAGACTCGAAAATCTCTCTGATCTCTTCTTTGTTACTATTGACTGTAGGAAATTCACACTCCATACTTAATCCTTTGCTGATATAATTCGATCTATATAATAGTACACAGGAAAGATAATGTTAGACTTAAAGCAGATAGAAAAAGCCTATGAGAGGGTTGCTGGTGTGGTGCATCGTACCCCGTTCACCTATGCACCTATTCTCAGTAAAATGACAGATTATGAAGTATATCTCAAAAAAGAGAACCTTCAACAAACGGGAGCTTTTAAACTCAGAGGGGCTTTCAATAAGATCGCAACACTAGCAGAAGATGGCAATCGGGGAGGTGTGGTGGCTGCTAGTGCTGGCAATCATGCGCAGGGTGTGGCATTTTCTGCCAAATACTTTGGTATCGAAGCCACGATAATTATGCCCGAATCAACCCCTCTGACCAAAGTTCAGGGAGTGAGAGAGTTGGATGCAACAGTTATACTCTATGGTAGCAACTATGATGAAGCCTATGGATATGCCATAGGGTATGCTACAGAGAAAAAACTGGATTTTGTGCATCCTTTTACCGATGAATTGGTGATAGCAGGTCAGGGAACCGTGGCAATAGAGATGCTTGAAGAGATACCTGATCTCGATCTGATCGCTGTACCTGTCGGTGGAGGTGGGCTGATCTCTGGTGTTGGCATGTTAGTGAAAGCAAAAGCCCCAAACTGCCAGGTGATCGGTGTGGCAGCAGAGGGTGCGCCTGCTATGGCAACCTCTTATCATGAGGGGCGTGCTATAGATACGACGGGGGTGAGGACGATCGCAGATGGGATCGCAGTGAGAGATACTTCACCTATCACACTGGACTATTTGTTGAAATATGTTGATGGGATGGAGTTGGTGTGTGAAGATGAGATCGCTAGTGCCATCCTCTTTTTGCTTGAGAAACAAAAAGTACTTGTCGAAGGTGCTGGTGCTGTTGCTGTAGCGGCGCTGCTCCATGGCAAGATCAACCTACCAAAAGGCAGCAAGATAGGTATCATACTCAGTGGTGGCAATATCGATGTGACGATGCTCTCTCTTATTATCGAAAAGGGCTTGATCAAATCTGCTAGGAAGATGAAGCTGATCGTAACGCTGGTAGACAAGCCAGGATCATTGATGCTCTTTACTGAACTGTTGAGCAAAGTAGATGCCAATATCGTCCAGATAGGTTATGATAGAACTTCAACAGATTTGAAATTTGGAGATGCCTATGTCTCTGTTGACTTAGAGACAAAAGGTGAAATGCATCAAGAGGAGATACGCAAGAGTCTTGAGGTGCATGGATTTGCTTTTTGGGAGGAGCATTAGTGATCGCTATTGACCTAGGCTCCAATACACTGCGTGTTATTCAGCTTGATTGTCAAAGTGGAGTCTTCGGTACTTCATTTGAAACGATTGTCAAAACAGCTGATGGTTTAGTGCAAACAGGCATAATCAGTTCAGAAGCAGTAGAGAGAGTAGTCAGTGCCATCAACGAGGCAAAACAACACATTGACTTCTCGACTGACAAGATATATGCCGTGACAACTGAAGCCATTCGGAGAGCGTCCAACTCTACAGCAGTTTTGGCACAGATCAAGGAGGATACAGGCATACCCTTTGAGATAATTTCAGGAGAAAAAGAGGCAGCACTGACTCTGAGTGCCGTAGAGTATCGACTGGAGCAACTCAAGGGAGAGAAGAACAATTGCAATTTCTCCACTTTTGTCCTTGTCGATATCGGTGGAGGATCTACAGAGTTGATCTTTCATTATCCAGATCAGACGGTGACACAGAGCTTCCCTGTAGGGATAGTTACGGTGGCACAACAGTATGAAACACTTGAGAGGATTGATGAGGTATTGCCCGTACTGATGGAGGAGATGATGCATTTTTCCCAGAGTGTTGTTTCACAGTATGGCAAAATAGATGCCCTCATCGCTACAGCAGGCACGCCGACCACTGTAGCTGCGATGAAGCTAGGGCAAGATTATGCCACATATAATCCTGCTCTAGTCAATGGCACCTCTCTCAAAATTCAGGAGTTGGATTATTATCTCAAGATGCTTCTTGCTACTCCTTTTGAAGAGCGTGAAGTGATGGTAGGAGTAGGTCGTTCAGATCTGATCGCCGCCGGTATCTTGATATTTAGGCAGCTCTTTGTTTTACTGGGGATGAAGGAGTGTATTGTGATTGACGATGGACTGAGAGAGGGTGTTGCGTTGAATAAATGTTATGAGGATTGAGGTTTTAATACCCTTTTCATCGATGATTTGATATGATTATGAACTCTATAGGAATAGAACTAAAATAACTACCAAAGTTGAATATTTAGGAGCAGGGACTTTAGTCCCGTTTTATGGGACTAAAGTCCCTACTCCAAGTATTTTTTGGTATTATTAAATAGGTATTCCATAGTCAAAAATAGTATATTGGATGTGTCTCTTTTGAAGAATAAAATATCGCGTAGATTTTTAAAGTTTGGATCGGTTGGGGCATTGGGTACGGTGACCAATATGTTGATCTACAGCTCACTTATTTTTCTCAATATCAACTACAATATT
>QMKU01000293.1 GCA_003646525.1 Campylobacterota bacterium | reverse complement strand
TTCTTCTTTCTATCTACATAACCATTTTGGATGAGATAGAACTCTATCCCCTCTGCCATCTCTTCTGTAACCTTTATGGTAGCCGTCTCTGTTTGAAGTATCTTGCCTGTGAAGTATTTGACATCTGCTACTCTTGGACGCTCAGAGAGAGATTCACTGATATCTTTTTGTAGTCCAGATACAAAGTCCTTGTAGCTCTCATTGGCAACAACTGTAAGCACATTGATATCATGTACTGTTGCAGGATCATCCATGCGGTCACCATGTTTGTTGACAGAGATACGCATACCACGACCCACCTCTTGACGGCGAGAGATAGTGTTGTCACTGTGTTTGAGGGTACAGATCACAAAAATATTGGGATTGTCCCAACCCTCACGCAATGCAGAGTGTGAGAAGATGAACCGTGTAGGCTCTTCAAATGAGAGTAGTCGCTTCTTGTCTTTCAAGATGAGATCATAGGCATCTGCATCATCACTTAGTCCTGCACCCTCACCTCTAGCTTTTGCTTTTGGATTTGATAAGCGTCCCTTTTTGTCGATAGAGAAGTAGCCATTGTGTGTCTTTGCTACGGCTATCCCTTGGAGGTATTTAGCATATTCAGGCAAGAAAACGGAATCTATATCTTTTATGGCTTCCTTGTACTCTTCTTCAAAGTATTGGGCATATTCACCTAAAAGCTTTTCTCCGTCATCACTGTACATGCGGTACTTGGCAACTTCATCAATGAAGAACAGGCTCAATACTTTGATCCCTTGATAGAAAAGAACTTGCTCTTTCTCCAGATGGGCTTTGATCGCTTCGCGAATCTGAATGCGTCGTAGTGTCTCGTCATTGACATCACCTGTTGCTTCACCAGCGTTAAGCTCATGACCATTGACAAAACTGATAGTATCTGTACGGGCATCTATATCTGAAACTACAAATCCCTCTTTATACTGCTCAAGTTCACCCGATAGTGTGTAGAGATTGTCTCCAGCACCTACTTTGCGTATAATACGCTTGATGCCACTCTTCTGCTTGATCTCTATCTCTAGTCGTGCCACAGGTGGTTTAGTTGCTGAGACTTCTATGGATTGTAGATATAGATAGGCGTTTGTTCCGCTGAGTCCTTTGACGGAGATACCCCGTACAGATATTTTCTTGACCAGTTTTTGGTTATAAGCATCAAGGGCATCGAGTCGGTGTACTTTGTTGTGTACTCTTTTGTGTGTTGCGGAGTAGTTCAAGATCATCAGAGGGTTAAACTCTTCGAGTGATTTGAAACTCTTGGACTCTTTTTTGGTGTCACCTGTTATCTTCTGGGGTTCATCTATGATGAGGATGGGACGGTTAGACTTGATGACATCGATAGGACGACGAGACTGGAAGCTATCCAACTCTTCATAGATGCGCCGTGCATCTTTGCCTCTGGCATTGAACGCTTGTACATTGATGATCATTACATTGATACCTGCATCTGTAGAGAAGCTCTCTAGTTCGTGCAGTGCTTTAGAGCTGTAAATAAATGATCTTACTTGCTTGCCGTACTGCTCCAAGAAATGCTCTTTTGTTAATTCGATAGAGCTATATACACCTTCACGGATAGCAATACTAGGCACGACAATGATAAACTTACTCCATCCATAACGCTCATTGAGTTCGAGCATAGTCTTGACATAGACATAGGTTTTACCTGTACCTGTCTCCATCTCTACATCGAGATTGATAGGACAAACGGAAGTCGTTACCAGTTGCTCAGAGATAGGTAGATTTTGGTTACGCTGTACCTCTTGGATATTCTCTAGTAGTTGAGCATGGGTAATACTCAAATCACTGTTTTTGAATCCTGCTGACTCATCATAATCTTCATATGTTCTTTGCCCTTTTTTAGACTCCCGTTTTCCCGGATCAACACGATACTGAACTCTACCGCTCTTCATCTGCCCTTTGAAGCAGTCTACTATAGACATCACTGCATCGGTTTGGTATGGCTGTTTTTTGAATTTTATCTTCATACTTGACCTTTAGGTTTGCATAACACTATATTTTTAACACATTTGTTATATATGTTAAGATTTCTTGTTTTTTTTAACATATTATATCCCTTATGTTAAAACTACTCCATTGTTTCAACATATCAATCCTCACTATCTACGACAACACCATGTTGTAATAACTTATACAAAGCAGTGTTAATAAAATACTTACTTCTTCCTAGTTTAAACTCTTTTACTATTCCTAATGCTTCGATCTGTTTGAGGTAGGTAGAAGCTGTCTGTCTGGTTACACCAAGTCCTTCAGTAACAAACTCGATTTTGGTATAGGGGTGTTGAAACAAGATTTCTAAAAGGTCTTTGCTGTAAATCTTGGGAGCTTCTGTTTTGAGTTTAACTTTGGAGTTGTACATCAATGTATTAATAGCATCAATAAGCAATACAGTCTCTTTGGATGTCTGAATTACCCCCTCAAGCATATAGAGAATCCACTCTTCCCACGCTGCATCGGTTCTTACTTTTTGCAAGAGGCGATAGTAGTCAGCTTTGTTTTGAATGATATAGCGACTTAAGTAAAGTACAGGGATCTCCAGCAGTTCTTTAAAAACCAAATACAAGATATTGATGATCCTACCTGTTCTACCATTACCATCATAAAAAGGGTGAATAGTTTCAAATTGATAATGGATTATTGCCATATCAACAAGCGGATCTAACTCACTAGGTTCATTGATGTACTGCTCAAGATTATTCATCAGTGTATCAATGGTCTCAAAATCTTGTGGTGGTACAAAGACAGTCTCTCCTGTTTGTGCATTTTTGAGTTCAGTTCCACTTTGTTTCCGTATACCGGCATCATTTTGCTCTAAGATCTTCTGCATCGCTACAATATCTCTCTTAAGTAACAACCCACTCTCTTTTACCTTGTCAAAACCATGCAACAAGGCTGTTCGGTAGTGCTGTACTTCTTTGGCTTCTCTTGAGGCAGATTCCATATTGATATCTGCTTTATATAGCTCATCGTGTGTTGTGATGATATTTTCTATTTCACTACTTCCTTTGGCTTCTTGAAGTACCAAGGAGTTGATCAAAATATTACGATTTGGTATGGTAGAAACGACCCCGTCAAGTTTGGCAAGTGCTTTGTGTGCCAATGCAACCTTTTTTAAAACAGCTTTACTCTCAACATCAAT
>QMKU01000292.1 GCA_003646525.1 Campylobacterota bacterium | reverse complement strand
ATAATATTCAAATTCCCACCCTTTCATCTTTGCTAAAACCGATAATGAGTACATGGCATTAGACTGATTGGAGCCGTAAGAAGCTACTTTTTTAACTTGGGGGAAATCATTGGAAAAATAGTAGTGAAATTTGCGTGCTTTGTTACCAGAAAAATCAGGATGAATGAGGTCATCTCGTTTGAGATAAAAAGAGCCTCCATCGAAAACGATCTCTTCAATAGGAGTGGGGATTTTTAGAGATGGATCGATCATATTTTAAAAAGTTCCGTATCTATTTGGAGTATTATATCTATTTGCATAATTTGAGTTAAAAAAAGAGAGAAGTCAACTCAAATACTCTGCAGGGAATCCAACTGGATGTGCTTGTCCAAGGTTGACATGCAAACGATTCTCTCCTTCTATACGGTGGAGTGTGTATGGAATATAAATAAATCGAGCGGATATTGACTTGGAGAGTTGGCTCTGCTCTTCTATGTGCAACCGTATACATGATTGCACTTTTCCATTGCTGAATTTGTTGGGGAGTCTGTCTTTGATGGCTAGTACTATTACTTCTAGCTTGTTTTGCCTTGCTCTATCTGTGATACTCTCTTCGAGCAAAGCATAACTCCCTTCATCTGTAGGTTCTCTGTTTTCTATAGTTTTTATCGTGCCATCTATAGCCATAGTCATCAGAAATGGTCTAAATGTTGTGCTCTCTTCTATAGATGTTTGAGCTTTTGTGACAGCATTTTCTAAAAGCTTTAAAGCTTTTTCATCATCATTCATCATGTTTGTCTGTGTCTAGTTGACTATCTTTACTTGAGTACCTGTACCTACTTTTGCAAAAATAGTTTTGGCAACTTTGTATGGGAGTCTGATACATCCATTGGTTCCTGGGTTTCTCTTGATATATCTACTTGCATGGAGACCGATACCTGAGCTAGTGAGACGCATCCAGTTTGGCAAAGAAGCACCCACATATTTTGCTTTGCTACCTCTATATTTTCTTCTATCACCTTTGAAAACTACCTTGCCATTACGATAATATTTTCCAAAAATAGACGAGTGTTTATTTGAAATCTTCTCTGAAATCTTAAAAGTACCCCTTGGAGTTCTTTTATCTCTATAGGTTCTTGTGTTTGGCTCTAGTTTTCTTTTTGCGCCTGTAGTACAAGGGGAGCAGAGTGCTATTTTATTGTTAACATAGAGTTTAACTCTCTGTTCACTGATATCAACTTTGAGTTTTGTATTTTTCTTATTGGCTTTGCTGAGGAGTTTTTTGTCTTTGAAGACTTTGAAGCTCTTACGGAGATTTGTCTTTTTTTTGAATTTTTCATAGCTATTCAGTTTGGCTACTGCTTTTGTTTTCTTCTTCTTTAATTTTATAAATTTCACTTTATTTGATATCTTGATCTTGTCAAGTTGTCTTTTTGTTTTTACTCCTACATACCCAACGGCAGGAGTGACTTTGTAGTGTTCTTGGAGCTTAATCACAGCATTTCTAGTATCATCTCCCCACTTTCCATCTATCTTGAGATTGAGATGCAGATTTTTATCTGCATTGAGAGCTATTTGTATATTTTTGATTTGTATCTTGTCATTGAGACACTCTTGAGTATCCTCTTTTTGACAAATATCATCATAAGCTTTAAAAGTATGTTTGGCTTGAGCTAGAGAAAAAAGCATAGCGATAGTGAGTAGGACTTTGGGTATATTCATGGATTCTCCAATTTTTGATGAAGAATTTTATCATTTTAAAGATAAATAAACAATAAAAGTTTGCTTATTACTGGCTTAAAGTGCAAGCCATGAAAGTGGATCAGTTTTACTTATCCAAAATATTTATTGATTTTTTTACCCAATATTATAGAAGGTTTTTCTACATATATATGTATTATATATGCCATCAAAGCTATGATAACTATTGCCATAAGCATACTCAAGAGTGCAGGTATGTTGTTTTTTATCAATATCATGATGATCACATATCCACTGATACCATGAATGATATAAAATGGATAGCTTATGCTCGCAATAAATGATAAATACCTATTATATACAAACTTATTTCTCAGCATATAACTTATGGCAAATAGAACCAAGGCATAAAGCCCATTTATAGAAACTATTTTGATATAGTCAAACCCATGGATAGGCAAACCCATAGTATAAAACAGATATCCATACAAACCAAATAAAATAATAATCAGGACAAAAGCAGTTAAAGCTTTAATCTTCTCCTTTAAATGATAATAAAATAGTGTACCGATAAACATATAGATGATCAATGATACAGGATAAGGCGTATGCCAAGAGTAGAGCAGAGAGATAGTCAAGGCAATGATGAATATTGATACAGGAATAAGAAAAACCAATAAAGAGCTTCTCTTAAACAGAGGAAGAAATATCATGCCCAAAATATAAAATTTTAGTTCTAGTTCTAGTGTCCATATAATTTTATCTATATGTGGAGTATTGGCTATATCTCTCAATCCAATGATACTATGGAGAAGAACTTCAGATATAGAATAGGGAAATGGATTGCCGAAATAATATGATGAGAATAGAAGCATTGCAATCGTAATGGAAAAGCCTACTATGTAGGTAGGATAAATTCGCAAGAACCTCTGTATGAAAAATTCACTACGGTTGTATTTTTGTAGTGAAATTGGTATGAGAAAACCGCTTATTAAAAAAAACAGATCCACACCAAAAGGTGACCACACAAAATATGGGATACCAGTATCGACAATAGATTTGATAATATCTGGGACTAGAACATCCAGTTTGTATGGAGTAGCATTAATATACGAGTAGACAGATGAATCAAACCAGAATATACCACAATAGTGTGAAATCATTACAGATATTACCGCCAAAGCCCTTAGCTGATCTGCAAACAATAATTTATGATGTAGATTAGGCATATATTCTTCTTGTGTGCTATTTTACTAATGCATATACTAACATATAAAAATAAAAAATGAAATTATAGTGGCAACAACTACAACTCAGATTATTAGGGGTCTGGTGATTTGTGATGCGTGAAGCGTGAAGCGTGAAGCGTAGCGAATGCATCATGAATCACCTCGGCTAAACACAATACCAATGAAATAAGGAATTATCGTAGGGGCAATCCCTATGTGGTTGCCCTAATTAGGGTAGCCACATAGGGCTACCCCTACAAGTTTTATT
>QMKU01000291.1 GCA_003646525.1 Campylobacterota bacterium | reverse complement strand
CTACCTATGCATTCATTAATTATTTACCCAACTTCTAGAGTACTTCGTATGGTTTCCTCAGAACTCAAAACACATGAAGGTTTTTTGCCTACACTGATGCGAATGGATGAGTTTGAGCATCGTGCGATAATTGTCCCTGACAAGATGATGGTTGATCCGATACAGAGGATTATGTTTTTACGAGAGGCTGCTGATTTTCAAGCTTTTGAGAATTTGAAAGTTGATAAAGAATTGATACGGTTTTTTAGTAAAAGTGACGCACTCTTCAAGTTTTTTGAAGAGCTTGCACAGGAGGGTGTGGAGTTTGCTACTTTAGCAGAAGCAGATGCCTATGCTGAGTTTGATGCACATCTGGCTATTCTTGAGACGCTTTTGAGTCGCTACCAAAAGATAGTTGATGCGCATGGCTTGACAGATAAAGCATTGATACCTAAGTCTTATCAGCTCAATGAAGGGTTTATTCAGGGTTATGAGCAGATTGAAATCTATCTCGAAGGCTATCTGAGTCGTTATGAGCTGGAATTGATTGATAAGATAGCGCAAAAGAAAATGCTTATTATCCACTATGTCACGAGTCAATTCAATCAAAAAATACAGGAGCGTTTCGAGGAATACGGTATGAAACTTCCTGAAAATTCATTTGTCAGCTTCGACTTTAGTGCTAGGAAAATAGTATCAGAAGAGACAAACTGCCTGAAAATTGATGCAAAAGTGCTTCAGGTAGAAGAGCGATATGAGCAGATCAGTGTCGCTTTTGCGGAGATCGAAACTTTGGTGCGCTCAGGTGTTGATCCAGAATCGATTGTACTGATACTGCCAGATGAATCTTTCAAAGAGAGTTTTGCCCTCTACGATCGCTTCCATAATTTAAACTTTGCAATGGGCTTTGATTATGAAAAAAGCAGAGCATATAAACAGCTTGAAGCACTTTATATTTATTGGCAAACGCATGAGAAAGAGAGTCGATTTTTGCTAGAGCGGTATGGTGTGGAACTTGATGAGGTAGATATGATTGTATCATCTCAAAAATGCGACCCTCTCTCATTTTTTTCTATACTTGATCACTTGAAATTATTGGATTGTCCACTAGAGACGGTAGAGGGGTCGGTCTGGGAACAAGGAAGTGGCGATGAGCAGGTTTTTGAAAAGCAATGCTACTTTCTAAAACTTTTTGAAGGAGAAGAACTCAGCAGGAAAGAGTGGCTTTTTCTATGGTTGGAGTTACTGTCTCAGCTCTCACTCGATGATATTCGGGCAGGTAAAATTACAGTTATGGGGGTTTTGGAGACCAGAGGCATTCGTTTTGATGCAGTAGTGATCGTCGATTTCAATGAAGGTATCGTGCCCACAAGCTCCAGCAAAGATCAATTTTTGAACTCTTCAGTGCGAACTTTTGCAGGGCTCCCAACGCTGAAAGATCGTGAATCTTTGCAAAAACAGTATTATAAGCGTTTGTTTGAGCAAGCAAAACAGGTTGTGATACTCCATTGCAGTAGCGAAAACAGACTTCCTTCTAAATTTCTCTATGAATTGGGCATTGACTCTGTGGATCGGATATCTGCTCAACTCTCAATACTCTATGATGAACAAACACAAATTGTAGCAGTAAAAGATCCCATAGTGGAAGATTTTGATGCCAGCAAGATCATCTGGTCTGCTACTAGATTCAAAACTTATTTGGAGTGTAAACGAAAGTATTATTACCGATATATTCAAAAGATCAAAGCCAAAAAAGAGGAAGAGTTAAACGAGGGCTCTTTCCTGCATCTACTCTTAGATCACCTTTACCGAGAAAATAACCACTATCGTTCTGTTGACGAGATCACAAAAAGTATGAATCAATTGCTCGATCAGCTTCTCCCTCATAGTGATGCCAAGATTGCCTATCAAAAACTTCTATGGAAAGAGAAAATGAAGGGGTTTATGGAGGCAGAACTTGCACACTTCGAAGCCGGTTGGCGTGTAACAGCACGCGAGTATGAGGTGGAGGGTGAGATAGGTGGTTTGCGCTTTAGGGGGCGTATCGATCGTATCGATCAAGATGATGCCAGTACTCTCGTCATTGACTACAAGAGCGGTTCTATCAAAGAGGCAAACAAAAGCAAAAATCTTGAGACACTCAATGACTTTCAGATGAGTATCTATGACCATCTTCTTGCAGGAAAATATCAAAATATTACATTGGCATTTATGCAGATATTAGAAGGAGGTAGGCTCGAAGAGATTACACTGCTAGAAGATAAAAACACTCTATTGGCAGAGCATATCATTGAGCTGAAGCAGACTAGACAATTTGTTGCAGGCAAATGTGAAGAGTTGCAAAAGTGTAAATATTGTGAATTTGCTTTGATGTGTGAGAGAGGAGAATATTTATGAGTTTCAAACCATTCCTTGCCTATTCGGCTTCAGCTGGAAGCGGTAAAACATTTGCACTTGCAGTGCGGTATATTTCGCTACTTTTTATGGATGAGTCTTCAGGCAGTATATTGGCAGCAACATTTACCAACAAGGCAGCAGCTGAAATGCGCCAACGAGTACTGAGCTCTTTGTCTAATCTTGATGAAGATGAGGCATTTTTGACTGCGATATGCAAGGAGACAGGTCTAAGCAGGGAAGAACTACTCTCACGACAGCCAGAAGTATTGGCCAAGTTTCTGGCAAACACCTCTTATATTGTCACACTTGATAGTTTTTTCTCTTCTATATTGCGTTCGGCTTCTTTGGAGTTGGGACTTGAGCCAGATTTTGTGACGAAAGAGCAAGGTGATGAGAAGTTGGAGATGCATTTTCTTGAAGAGGTGCAAGCAGAAGGATTACTCTCTTCACTTGTCAATCTGGCGATGAATATAGAAGACAAACGATTTACCAAGATATTTGATCTCATGCAAAACTTTTATAAAGTAGATCCTCTATTGCCGACTTCAAAGGGGGCGCATCTCTCTGTCTCCACTCAAGAAGAGAAGACAGAAGAGCTCAGGCTACGGATGGTCAAAGCACTCATGGATGCAGGTGCAGCAGACAGAGCAGTCAAACAATTTAATACCAAAAATACCAAAGAGCTATTCGGGAAAAAACTTTTTGAGAAAGAGACTTTGGCTGAGCACTCATGGTTCAAAAAAGTTGCCAATGACAAGATAGAGGGCTTATATATAGAGATAAAACAAACATTACAGCTTTGGG
>QMKU01000290.1 GCA_003646525.1 Campylobacterota bacterium | reverse complement strand
CTTTTTCTATCACGCTATAGTCATTGTCCTGAAGATCAGGATGCACCATACCGATAATATTACCTTGGTGATCTCTGGGGAAATCCACCAATTCTACATATTCATAGATCTCTATACTCTTGGTGTATCTCTCAAGTGTTCCACTGTTTAATTTCTCAAAAAAATCTAGGAGATGCTGAATAAGATTTTCTGTTTGGGCAAAGATATCTGCTCTCAATACTCCCTGAGGAACAGCCCCGACTTCTATTGCGAATCCATTTTGGGCGATAGAGTGCACGAACGAAGCATCTCCCGTGTCTCCTTTCCATTTAAAAATCTTCACTTTGGGCTCCTGCTCTTTCAAGTAAGAAGCAACCTGCCATGTCAGTTCATTTTCATTATCTATAATAAGTGAAAGCCCCATGTTTGAAGTGGTAGAGTGCAGATCAACGATAAAATCTACCACAGGATTATCACTTCCCTTCGGACCTAGTTTTTGATTAATCGTCTTTGCCAAGAGATCCTCATAACTATTTTTATCAGGATCTACCAAGTTTTTTTTTGAAAAAGTTCTATTCAGATCTATATCGATATATCTTCTGCATTGCTCAATGGCTTTTTCATTCGTATGCATCACTATTGTTTCAAAATTATCTCTTGTGACACTAGCCGGATGGGCTTTGAATTTGTTGATCAGATAAACACCAGTTAATTCATTACCATGCGTGCCACCAGTGATCGCTATTGCCTTAACAACCGTTTGCATAAATGCTCCTTTGTGAAAGTTCTTAGATTATACCATCATTCACTACTTCTTAAGACTACTCTAAACCCAAATAAATCCATATAAAATAGGTTTTATGTTATACTTGTATAGAAAATAGTCTACTGTGCGCGCGTGGCGGAATTGGTAGACGCGCTAGATTCAGGTTCTAGTGGGGGCAACCCTGTGCTGGTTCAACTCCAGTCGCGCGCACCACCTACGAAAATTAACTTCTCTCGTGGTCTTCCTCGATAAAAAACATAGTTCGTACCTAAATACAATCGCCCTTTTCACCCAAGTATAACACAAGCAAGTATAGATATCTAAATTTTATGCTATACTATTATATTATAAAAAGCTTTGTCACTTAACAGGTGGGCGAGGTACAACTTATCTGGAGGGTCAAATGAGTCAAGGATTTATCATTTTTCTTACTGTTGGTGTTATAGTGGCCTATTTTATTATGGGTTTTGTTGGTGAAATTCAAGATGCTGACGATGATCTCCTCACAGATCAAATGATGGTGGAGAAGGAAGATATGTCCTATCACAAACAAGATGTTATAGGGCAAACCGTATTGATTTTCAAAAATGAATCTTTTGCAAAAGAGCTCGGCATTTGGAATCGAAGCCCTTTGCATCAGGAGTTTATGCACTATTTTCCTAATTTCCTATTGATGAAATCATTTATCAATGATCGTGTTGTAGATAAAAGTTTTCAACAAAAATTTATACAAAAAGTTATCAAGATTGAAGATGCATACTTTGCTGGAGAGATAAGCCTAATGGAAGCAAAAATTAAATTAAATTCCATAAGAGCAGATGATTAGTAAATAGAACGAGTTATCTTGATCTTCTCCCTCCACTCTGCAAGTTTTTTTTCAAAACCAATTCCCTTATTTTCGTAGAATAATAGATCCTTTTCTAAATAATTCTGTTGCACCCAACCATTGAAATCATGGGGATAAAGATAATCTTTGGCATGTGTCTTTATATGTGCTGGTACAGGATAAATCTCACCCTCTTTGATCGTTTTCTGTGCTTTGTTGATCGCTAGGTAGGCACTGTTTGACTTGGGAGATGAGGCGAGATAAATCACAAGCTGTGAGAGAGAAATACGCGCTTCTGGATAACCAATGTGCTTCACAATATTTAGCGTTGAACTTGCAAGGTTAAGTGCATTTGGATTAGCATTGCCAATATCTTCACTCGCCAGAATTGCCAGTCGCCTAGCAATAAATTCTGCTGGTTCACCTCCACTGATCAATCTAGCAAGATAATAGATACCTGCATCGATATCACTTCCTCGAATACTTTTGATCATCGCCGAAGTGAGCTCATAGTGACTCTCATCTTCACTACTTCCTGCTTGCATCGCATAGGGACGGATTTGCTTGAGAGTTTTGAGACAAAGTGGATTTTCGATGGCGATACCACTTTCGAGAAGATTGAGCATAGCTCTAGCATCACCACTACTTGAAGAGATTAGAAAGGCTTTACTCTCCGACTGAAGATTAATCCCCTCCATCCCCACTACCCTATCGAGATAACACTCCATAGCTTGGTCATCAAGTGCTTCTAGCTCAAAAAGATGAGAACGAGAACGCATTGCAGCTGTCATACTATAGTATGGATTTTCTGTCGAAGCACCGATGATCAAAGCACTGTTGTTTTCCATAAAAGGCAGGAGCACCTCTTGCTGATTTTTACTCAATCGATGAACTTCATCAATAAAGATTAGAGGCTTCTGCAGTGCATTGGCATAGTTTTTGAATATTTTACGCAACTCTTCAACTTTTAGCGTCGTGGCATTCATTTCAAAAAAAGGTCTATCAAGCACTGTTGCGATGATCCTCGCGAGTGTCGTCTTGCCAGAACCAGGTGGTCCATATAAAAAAGTATGAGGAAGTACTTCTGCCTCGATGAGGGATCTCAAAGGTGCTTTTTTACCCAGAAGGTGATTTTGACCTAGCACTTCATCTAAGATCTTTGGACGATATTTCAATGCCAAATTCATATCGATCTCTTAGTGCTTAGTAGCTGATCTGTCTCGATCTTTCTGTTCTTTTTGCTTTTTTAGAAACTTATGAAGATCATCATATTCCCTACGAGTAAAAAAACGGGTTTTATTGGTTGGCAAATTATTAAGTTCGATATCTCCAAAAGCCACGCGTTTTAGGTCGAGAACCTCTGCATCAAAATGAGCAAAAAAACGACGAAGTTCTCTATTTTGTCCTTCAGAAATCGTCACACGAAGCTTGGTGAAGTGCTTGCCCTGTGCGCGCAACTCAAAACCATCAAAGGGTTTAAACACCATCGAAGTAATTTTGCTACTGCTATGTGCACCTGCACGGGCATCATTGAGTATCATTCCCTCCTTCATCGCACCTATCATCTCTTCTGATACAGGTTTATTAATTTTGAGATTGTAGGTACGCGGT